>JALYXJ010000449.1 GCA_030947165.1 Gemmatimonadota bacterium | reverse complement strand
GTGGCGGGGCGCGGCGCCGCGATCAGACAGGCGACGGAGGCGGCAAGAGCGATTCGTTTCACGAGAGGAATGTAGAGGGATGCGTCACTGCGTCGGCCGCTCGCCGCCGCCCAGCCGATCATCGCGAGGCTGCCGCCGCCGTGCGTTGCTCGAGCGCCGGATCGCGCGCCACCGCGAGCACCTCCGAGACGATCCGTCCCTGCTCCGCCTGATGCGATGCGGCGTAGCCTTCGGCGGGGCTGGCACGCTCCGGACGACCAATGTATCGCACCGGGATCGCGTTCCCGGCAGCAGCGCGCAGCCGTGGCGCGACGAACATCCACGCTCCCATGTTCTTCGGCTCCTCCTGCGCCCACGCGATCTCCGTCACCCCGGAGTAGCGGTCGATGATGCGGCCAATCGCCTCGTGCGGCCAGGGAGAAAGCTCGTCGACCCGCACCAGGGCGACACGGGCATCGTGACGTTGCGTAGCGATGTCGTAGTAGACCTTGCCGCTGCAGAAAACTAGGCGGCGGACGTCCCCCGCGCGAGCGGCTGTGACATCGTCATCCACCACCGGCTGGAACGAGCCGGTCGCCAGATCCTCGAGGCGCGAGGCCGCCTCCGGGAGCCTGAGGAGGCTCTTCGGCTGCATCAGCACGAGTGGCCGGCGCGCCGCATCACGAGCCTGGCGGCGCAGGATGTGGAAGTACTGGGCGGGGGTCGATGGATTGGCCACCCGGAGGTTGCCCTCGGCGCAGAGCTGCAGAAAGCGCTCGAGGCGTGCGCTCGAGTGCTCGGGACCCTGCCCCTCGTACCCGTGAGGAAGGAGGAGAACGAGACCGCTGTTCTGTCCCCACTTGGCGCGATCGGCGGCGAGAAACTGATCGATGATCGGCTGCGACACGTTGGCGAAATCGCCGAACTGCGCCTCCCAGAGCACCAGCGCATCCTCGGCTGCAACGCTGTAGCCGTACTCGAAGCCCATCACCGCGCTCTCGGACAGCGAGCTGTTGTAGATTTCGAAGAGGCCGCGCGCGCCCGGCACGTGCTGGAGAGGAGTGTAGGTGGCGCCCGTACGATGATCGTGCAGCACTGCCTGGCGGTGGGAGAAGGTGCCGCGCTCCGCATCCTGCCCCGATAGCCGGATGGAGATGCCCTCGACCAGCAACGACGCGAAGGCGAGCGCTTCGGCGTGACCCCAATCGATGCGCCCCCGTTCCCCGAGGTCGGTCTGCTTTCGCTCCGCGAGCGCCGCCCGACGGAGCTGCAGCTGCTTGCCGAGCTTCGGGAGGGGCTGAAAGTCCGCAGGCCATTCGGCCACGCGATCGTTGAGCACTGCCAACTGCTCGGCCGGGAGAGCCGTATCGATCGCGGCCGGACTCACGGCAGCGCTCTGGTCACCAGGCACATGCTCCGGGGATCTGGCGTCGCCGGTCCTCAGCTCGTCGTGGATCCGCTCGAGCTCACCCATCACCGCGCCGTCGAGGCGACGCACCTCCTCCGCGGTGATGACTCCCTCGCCGGCGAGCCGATTCCCCCACACCTCCCGAGGTGACGGGTGCGCCTTGATCGCGGCGGCGAGAATCGGCTGGGTGAACGCCGGCTCGTCCGTCTCGTTGTGGCCGTGCCGGCGATAGCCGACGACATCGATCAGGAAATCGCGCCCGAAGCGCTCGCGATACGCGAGACCGAGCCACACGGCGGCGAGGCAGGATTCGACGTCGTCCCCGTTCACGTGAACGATCGGGATCTCGAAGCCCTTGGCGAGATCGCTCGCATAGTACGTCGAGCGTCCGTCGGCGGGATCGGTGGTGAAACCCACCTGGTTGTTGGCGATGATGTGCAGCGTGCCACCGGTGCTGAAGCCCCGCAGACGGGAGAGGTTCAGCGTCTCGGGAACGATCCCCTCGCCGGGGAACGCGGCATCTCCGTGCACGAGGATCGGGAGGACTGCGCCGCCGTCGAACGACGCACCGTTCCCTTCGGTCCGCTGCAGCGCGCGGCTGACCCCTTCGACCACCGGATTCACGAACTCGAGATGGCTCGGATTGGGCACGAGATGCACGACGATGCGCTGCTCTCCGACCTGCCACTCCGTCCGCGCGCCCAGATGATACTTGACGTCGCCGGTGTCGCTCGCGGCATTCGTGGCGGCATGCTTGCCCGCGAATTCGTCGAAGATGGTGGCGTAGGGCTTGTGCAGAATATGCGCGAGAACGTTGATACGCCCCCGATGCGCCATGCCGATCACGATATCGCGTGCGCCATTCTGCGCCGCACCCTCGATCGCCGCTTCCATCATGGGCACCATGGCATCGGTTCCCTCGATGGAGAATCGCTTCGCGCCCTGATAAGCGCGACCGAGAAAGCGCTCGAGCGCGTCCACCTGGGTGAGCCGCCGCAGCGCCGCGACCTTCTCGTCGGGGGTGAGCGCTCGCCGCATCGTTCCGCGCTCGATCATCTCGCGGAACCACTCGCGCTCCGTCTCGTCTGCCAGATGCTCGAACTCGAAGCCGATCGAGGAGGAATAGAGCCGGCGCAATCGGTCCACGGCGTCGGCGGCGGTGGCCGAATCGCCGAAGCCGAGAGCGCTGCCCGGAATCGCGGCGAGATCGTCGTCCGTGATGCCGTGGAACGTCGCCGTCAGCTCGGCCGCGCCGCCGGCCGCTGTGCCGAGCGGGTCGAGGGGCACCGCGAAGTGGCCATGCTGGCGAATCGCCTGCACCAGGCCGGCGGCACCGGCCACCTTGCGAAGCGAGGGGGTGTCTGCCGGGGGCGAGACGCTTCCGCCGCCCAGACTCTCGGCGAATCGAAAAAACTGTCGCCACGACCCGTCCACGGCCCCGGGATCGCGCCGATACGTCTCGTACTGCTCGGCGATGTAGCCGTCATTGAAGGCGCTGACGATCGGAAGCGTACTCATTCAGGGAAATGTACAGCCCCGGGGGTAGGGCGACCACGAGGGCCGGGGCCGTCGACCGAATCGTGCCCCGTCGAGCCCGCGAGAGGCCCACGAGCCCCTCGCCGTTTGCATTCCGCGTTGCTTATTGCGAATCGCAACAGCGAAATGACCTCTGAAAGTCTCTTAATTATTGGGTAACTCATTGTGCGGCCTTAAGTTACACCATGATACCGCGCTGGCACCCAGAATGCTTTCCTCAGGAAGCAGAAATTTGGGCTTCCCCGTCGCCCGCAGAGGCGAGCGACACACATCCCCTAGGAGGATGGCTACAATGAATAAGAATATTCGGAAGGGTTTCACCCTGATCGAGCTGTTGATCGTGGTCGTCATCATCGGCATTCTGGCCGCGATCGCGATCCCGAAGTTCGCCAACACGAAGGACAAGGCGTACTTCGCCACGGTCAAGACCGACCTGCGCAATCTGGCGACGGCCGAAGAGGG
>JALYXJ010000422.1 GCA_030947165.1 Gemmatimonadota bacterium | reverse complement strand
GACGCGGTCGCCAGCGCGCGCGTCGAGCGTCATGATGTGTCCCGTCACCGGGCTCGCCACCCGAACGGTATGGCCTTCGTCGGGCACCACCTGTGCCGGCAGCGTCGCGATCACGCGCTCCGTCGCCGCCCGAGCCGATTCGATCTCGAGCGAGCCTCGCTTGGGCGAGGCCGGCGCGATCTGCACCTCACCGTCCGGCACGGCGCCGTGCGCCTCCGCCGGCCTGGCGTTGTCGCGGCAGGCGCACGTGGCCGCCGACAGCACGAGGCTCAGGCAGAGCCGGGCGCCGCTGAAAGGCCATCGAGAGGGGGGAGCGATACGCATGCGGCGCATCGTACACCCGCACCACGCTAACTTTCGAGCGGATACCGGCACGCTAGCCACAAAGGTTCCACAAATTCGCTTCCGGCGCGCGCCCTTTCTGCCGTTTCACGGTTGAACTACCGGCGAACGCATCGCATGCTTGGTAGTGTGACGTTCATACGAGCAGACGCCATCCTCGTCATCGACGATGAGGTGCAGATCAGGCGCGCGATCGCCAACGCACTGCGCCATCTGAGCTCCCGCATGCTCGAGGCGAGCACCGGTGCCGAGGGGATGGATCTGGCGGCGACGGCACGTCCCGATCTGATCGTCCTCGACCTGGGCCTGCCCGACATTCCGGGTGCGGCGGTATGCCGCGAGATCCGCCGCTGGTCGTCGACGCCGATCGTCGTGCTCTCGGCGCGCCACGGCGAGGCGGAGAAGGTGGAGTTGCTGACGGCGGGGGCGGACGACTACGTCACGAAGCCATTCAGCCTTGCGGAATTCGTCGCCCGGATCCAGGCACACCTTAGGAGGTCCCGCACGCCGCCGCACTCGACGACCCAGCCGCTCGTGTGTGATGGCTTGACGATCGATCTGGTGCGCCGCGAGGTACGGCGCGACGATGTCATTCGGCTCACACGCATCGAGTGGTCGCTGCTCCAGACGCTTGTCACGCACGCGGGCCGCACCCTCACCCACCAGCAGCTGTTCGACGAGGTGTGGGCGAAGTCGTTCGGCAATCCGCAACAGTATCTTCGCGTCCACATCACGAATCTTCGCCGGAAGATCGAGCGCGAGCCCGCGACGCCGAGGCTGATCGTCACGGAGCCCGGGGTGGGTTACCGGTTCGAGAGCCTGGAGATATGACGCCGCGCAGGTCCGTCATCGGATGGGTGACGTGGGTCGGGCTGCTGCTGCTTGCTACCATCGTCCTCTTCCAGGCGCGAGAGGATATCGATCTCTCTTACGCCGTACTGACGATGATCCTCATCGTCCTCGGTGGAAGCGCGGCGGGCGGGCGCGGGCTGGGTTTCACGCTGGCCGTGGTCAGTTTCATTCTCATCGACTACTACTTCCAGCGGCCCTACAACTTGTTCTCCGTCAACAAGCCGCTAGATGCGGTGGTACTGCTCGCCTTTCTCGCCGCCGCGGGGGTCGCCACCGATCTCCTGGCACGAGCGCAACAGGAGGCGGAGGCGGCCCGCCAGCGCGCCAGCGAAGTCGAGAGTCTGTCGCACCTGGGCGCCGCCACCCTCCGCCACGCACGACCGGCCGATGCGCTCGATGCGCTCGCCGTCCTCGTCCGAGAGACGATCGGGGCGAGTGCGTGCTCAATCTTTCGCTGGGACGGTGTGACGGCAACCATCGCGAAACGATCGGTGCATAGTGAGACGGAGCCGCCGGACGCCGAGCCCGAGCGACAAGCCGCGCGTGAGGCGATCGCATCCGCCGCCGACGCCACGATCGGGACGACGGTGCTGGCCGTGCCGCTGAGCGCGGAAGACCGTATCATCGGCGCGCTAGCAGTGCGAGGCGATCCGATGCTCGTCCTTGAGGGGGCGCGTCGCCGCTACCTCGCGGCGTTGAGCTACTACGCGGCGCTCGGGCTGGAGCGAGTGCGTCTCTACGAGGAAGCAGCGCATTCCGAGGCACTCCGCGAGGCGAATCGGGCGAAGGATCAGATCCTCGCCTCGGTGTCACACGACCTACGCACCCCGCTCACGACGATCAAAGTGTTGGCGCAGGCCGCCGAATCGCGCGGTGATCCGTCCGCGACCGCGATCGTCGAGCAGGCCGATCGACTGGCGCGTATGGTGCGCGACCTGCTCGAGCTGTCGCGCATTCGCGCCGGCAGCTCGCCGGTCATCCCCGAGCTCAACACCGCCGAGGATCTCGTCGGAGCCGCGCTTCGACAAACCCAGGGTGTCCTTGACGGTCGGACTGTGGATCCACACATCGATCTCGATTCTCCCGTGCTCGTTGGGCTCTTCGATTTCGTGCATACGCTCCGGATCCTTGGCAACCTCATCGACAACGCCATTCGGTACAGCCCTCCCGGCGGCGTGGTGGACCTCGTCGTTCGCCGGGAGGACTCACACCTCGTATTCATCGTTGCGGATCGTGGCGCCGGCGTGCCTGGCGCCGAGCGGGAGCGGATCTTCGACGCCTTCTATCGTCCAACCGGATCGACGCCCGATACTGGTCATGCGGGCCTTGGGCTGTCCATCGCGCGCACGCTCGCGGAGCTGCAGGGCGGCACACTCACGTATTCCATCCGTGAGGGGGGCGGCAGCGAGTTCACGCTCCGTCTCCCCGCAGCCGACGTCGACGAGCCCGCCATCGAGTCGTCGGGCATCGAGGAGCTCGCGTAATCATCACCCTGTCCGACGGAGCTCGTGCCTGAAGAGATCGAGATCGACACCGACCATCTGCGAGAGACCGTCGCCGAGGAGATCGAACGTCAAGGGGGCTCGTTGCTGCGGTGGATCTCTCTGACCACTGCACTATTGGCCGCGCTCGCCGCCATCGGCTCGCTGCGCGCTGGTGCGACGGTCAACGAGGCGCTCCTGCTCAAGACCGAGTCCACTCGACTTCAGGCGGAGGCGTCTGACCAGTGGGCGTACTACCAAGCCAAAGGGATCAAGGGCGCCATCGCCCAGGGCACCATCTCTTCTTGGCAGGCGGCCGGCCGGCAACCGCCTGCCGCGCTCAGCGCGCAGGCCAGCCGATACGTGCAGGAACAGGCTGACATCCAGCGCAAGGCGACGGCGCTGGAGCAGCAACGGGACGAGCGGTCGCGCGAGGCCGACCGGCTTCTGGATCAGCACCACCACTTCGCGATCGCCGTGGCGCTCTTTCAGATCGCGATCGCACTCGGCGCCATTGCGGCACTCACCCGCATTAGGTTCGTCTGGATCGCGTCACTTGTCGCGGGGCTTGGCGGGATCGCGGCGATGCTGTTGCCGTTGGTGCGCTCCCCATAAAGAATGCGCAAAGTTTAGTCGAAGGTCGCCACGCATTTACTTGGGCGGTGCCATATTCCGGCGCATTCCTCCTGCGGATCCCGATGCCGTCCGAGCGCCAAATACGAACACTGCTCATCTCCGCCCTCGTACTTGGTGCTGCGGTGATCTTGAGCTCGTTATTGCGCGACTGGCTCGCGTCGGGCTGATCCCGCCCTCCTGGCGTCGCACACCATCCTCGCCACGTTCGAACCCACACTTCGGGCAGCTACTGGGTATGCGACTCAACGTCAATACTGATCGGCGCCGCGCAAAGCTTTCACAAAGACGCCGGGCGGTCGGAGTAGGACGTGTGGCTCGGCATACCTCTTTCATGCCTCATGCGCGAATCGCGCTCAGTGGACAACGGAGGAGGAGCCACCATGAGACGGACGGCGCGCCCAAGCGCTCAGCGCGGTCGACACCGCATTGCGCGAGCAGCGCCTCGCCCAGCAGCGCGAGACGCAGTGACGGCTCGGGCCCGGACCCCCGACTGCACGCATGGACCTGCGGAGAATGACACGGACCGCGGCCGCGCTTCTGGCCGCCGCGGCCTGTCGCGACGCACGGCCCGACGCCGTGGATACGATGGCTGCGTCGGTAGCGACGCCGACAGCGGTGCGTCCCACGCGCGACGTGGGGACGAACATCTACGCCCCTGCCGGTGCCAACATGCTCAGCCCGGAAGCCGCGCGCGCGAAGCCTCTCGTCTACGTTCCCAACTCGCGCTCGGCAAGCGTGAGCGTGATCGATCCTTCGACGTACCAGGTGATCCGGACATTCAAGACCGGCGCGGTGCCCCAGCACGTGGTCCCCTCATACGATCTCTCGCGCTTGTGGGTGCTCAACAACGAAGCGAGCACGGTGACGCCGATCGATCCGATGACTGGCATGGAAGGGACGCCGGTGCACGTGGACGATCCCTACAACATGTACTTCACTCCGGACGGCAAGAGCGCGATCGTCGTGGCCGAGCGCCGACAGCGGCTCGACTTCCGCGATCCGCAGACGATGAAGCTCCAGCAGTCCCAGCGCGTGCGGTGTAAGGGCCTCGACCATATGGAGTTCACCCCCGACGGCCGCTACGTCGTGGCCACGTGCGAGTTCTCAGGACATCTGGTGAAGGTGGACCTCGCGACCCACAAAGTCGTCGGCTACCTCACGCTCGATCCCGGTGGGCTTGGCAGCAAGTCAATGCCGCAGGACATCCGTTCGTCGCCCGACGGCAAAGTCTTCTACGTCGCCGACATGAAGGCCGACGGTGTGTATCTCGTCGACCCGGTGCCGTTGCGACGGACGGGCTTTCTCAAGACTGGGAGAGGAGCGCACGGGCTCAACCCGAGTCGCGATGGCAGGTCGCTATATGTCACCAACCGCGGATGGAACACGACGGCGGGCGGCAGACATGGGCCGGGATCGGTGAGCGTCATCGACTTCTCGACCGACTCCGTCGTGACGACGTGGCCGATCCCCGGCGGTGGCAGTCCCGATATGGGCAACGTCACTGCCGACGGGAAGGAGCTATGGGTATCGGGCAGGTACGACTCGGAGGTCTACGTGTTCGATGCTCAGACCGGAAGGCTGCTCCATCGGATTCCCGTGGGCCGGGAGCCACACGGACTCGCCGTGTGGCCGCAGCCGGGGCGGTACTCGCTCGGCCACACGGGCAACATGAGGTAGCGGCATGCGGCGACCGATGCAGTGGCTTCCAGTGGTGACGTGCGTCGCCTTGCTCGCGGCATGCGAGACGAGGGACGTACAGAGCGTGAACGCGGCGGACACGCTCGATGCGAGCGCGCGGCCGGCGCGAGCGGTGCGCGGCGGGGACACGAGCGCCACCGATGCCGGCGGTCCGGAGGGTGAGCGCGTGTCGAGCAATGGCGAGGTCGAATACCATACCGCGGCGGAGTTGGCACGCGTGGGCGACTCGCTGGCGCGAACACCCTCCAGCGGTCACGTGCTGCGTTCACACGGGAGCTTCCAGTACCTCCAGATTCGCCGTGCGAACAGTGGGGTCCCGGAGGTCCACGATCGCTGGACCGACGTAACGGTAGTGCAGGCAGGGCGCGCGTCGCTGCTCAGCGGCGGCAAGGTGTCGGGGAGTCACCTGGAGACGGCGGGCGAGCATCGCGGCGGCTCCATCGCCGGCGGGACTTCTCGCCCCGTGGGCGCCGGCGATCTCATGATCATTCCAGCTGGCATTCCGCACCAGTACGTCATCGCCTCGGGTGATTCCCTGCGCTACCTCACAGTCAAGGTGCTCGCGACGCCCGCGGCGCACTGATCCAAGGTGCTAGCGGAGGGGGCGGGGCGGACAGTCGTGCTGCTCGGCGAGATCAGAGCAGCCGCTTCGGCTCGGGACGCGTCTCGTCGATTGCCGTTTCGGTCGAACGCGGAGCCGTCGAGGGAGCCGGGCTCTCGTATCGTCCGGAGGTGATCGCGCCTGTCACCGAGCTCTCGACGTCGTTCAGGTTCCGCTTGAACTCGCGAATCCCCTTGCCGAACGAGGCGCTGATCTCGGGCACCCGCTTGGCACCGAAGAGCACGAGCACAATGACCATGATGACCATCAGCTCGCCGAATCCCAGATTGCCGAACATCCTCTAAGCCTCCGCTAAGCCTCCGCCGACCGATCGTGCGGTGGCGCTCATCCTCCGTACGAGGGGCGCTCGCGCACTCGACGGAAATCTCTCGTCAGGCTCTCGATTTCGGCATGGACGACGCCTTTCCTTTGTGAACTCTTAGCGCAGTGCCTTCGCATCGCTGCACAGTCGGTGCAGTGATCGTTGGCAACCTCGCGATGACGCGTCAGAGCTGCGCTCGAAGCCAATAGGCGAGCCCGTCAATGACCCGAGCGCTTGGCCGGAGCTGATCGAGATCAGCGACGACGACCTCGCGGGACGATTGGAGGTCCCGCTCGAACTGCCTGGCGCCTGCCCGTGCGAGCTCGGCATCGAACGCGATCGCCGCGCACTCGGCATTCAGCGCAAAGGAGCGCGGATCGAAGTTGATCGAACCGACGCAAAGCATCGCTTCGTCGACGACGATCACCTTTGCATGGACCATCGCGCGCTGGTGCTCGAAGAGTCTCACGCCGCTGTTGAGCAAGCGTCGCCAAGTGTGCCGACTCGCGCGACGGACGGCGGGCTTGTTATGGTATGGTCCGGGCATGAGGATGCGTACCGCCACCCCGCCGGCAGCGGCCCGACACAGCGCGTCGATGAACGCGGGCGTCGGGACCACATATGGGTTGGTGATCGAGAGGGACCGCTGTGCGCTCGCGATGAGGGCGGCTACGGAGCGCTGGGCGGTGCTCGTCGCATTTGCCGGACTACTCTGCACGATGCATAGCGTCGTGTCACCACGCGGCGCGAGCGCCGGGAAGAGGCCGCTCGAGAGCAGGAGCTCTTCCGTCGCATCGTTCCAACTGTCGACAAACGCGCGCTGAAGCGCGGCGACAGCCGGACCGGTGATTCTCGCATGCGTGTCCCGCCAATGCTGCGGACCGTCACCGGCGCCCATCCACTGGTCGGCGATGCCGACGCCGCCGGTGAACCCCGTCATGCCATCGACGACGAGTAACCGCCGGTGCGACCGTCGGTTGTACTGTTCCCAGTCGTACCACCGCGCAGGACGGAACCACTGCACGTCACAGCCCGCACTTCGCATCGTCGCAATTGTCGTCGGATCTGTCGCCCTGGCGCCGTCCCGGTCCAGGACGATGCGCACTGCTACCCCTCGCTCTGCGGCATCGGTGAAGGCGCGGGCGAACTCGTTCGGGATCGCGCCCGCTTCGTACACGTACGTAACGAAGTGCACGGTTGATCGAGCCCGCGCGATACTGGAGAGCATCGGCGGAAAGATCTCGTCTCCGTTCTGATAGAGCTCCAGCACGTTTCCCGGAATCGCCGGCTGTCCGGCCGCCGCGGCGATCGCACTGGTCAGTGAATCCGTGCCGGCGTCCGTCCCGGGCATCGCGACGACTTCATCCTCTCTGTTTCCTCGCGCGTTGACGCTCGCGGTGAAAAAGATCAGTGCGACGAGGCCAGCCCCGCACACAACGAGCACGATGCGAATCAAAAGGACAACAGTGTGCACGTCGGCGCCCAATGTCATTTTTCGTGCCGGTCCTTTCTGCTGACATTGCTCGCGTGGAACAATCCTCACCAGCCCGAGGTGAAGTGGGATGCGTCATGCGCGAAGGTGTACACGGCGCAGCAGACTTACGCGGGAGGACCCTTACTGGACACGGCCTCATACATACGGTCAGCGTGACGCTGCTGGGCGATGCTGACGCCCGTCATGCACACCGCCATCCACGCCAGGCCGGCAGCCCACCCACCCAGGACGTCCGAAGGGTAGTGGACACCCAACAGAATGCGGCTCAGCCCAATGAGGAGGATGATCGCCACGGTGGCGACGTAGGCGGCGCCACGCACCGTCGTGCGCCCGGCCCAGGCGTGATGCACCAGGTAGAGCAGCATCCCGTACCCGATGATCGATCCCATGGAGTGCCCGCTCGGGAAGCTGTAGGTATGCCCGTGAAGATAGGCCGCTCCGTAGGTCGGCCGCGGGCGATGTACTGCCGCCTTCAACGTCATATCGATGAGCAGTCCACCGCCGAAGGCCGCCAGCCAGCCGACGAGTGCAATGGTGCGCCGCGCGTGCCAGAGGAACACTGCACCGCCCAATCCAAGGAGGGCCATGGTGACCGGGGCGCCGAGCTGCGTCATCACATCCGCGGCGCGAAGATCACGCATCGTCATGCGGCTGTGGATCGCTGCATCAGTCGCGATGTCCCATCGGACGAGCCGCTCGTTGGCCAGCACGGCATCCAACACGGCGCCGAAGAGCCAGATGCCGAGGACCGCCGCGACCAGTCCTACGGTCAGATGCAGGCCAAGGTAGAAGTGGGGATCGAGCCGGTCAGTCCAGGCGCGGCGGAGCCAGCGTGCAGGGCTCCGTGGGGAGTCGTTCGATGAGGAAGAGCCGTCAGTCATGGGGCGAGGTCATAAGTGCTGACAAGAGATGGGTCGCGGCCGATGTGCCAGCGACGGTTCCCCAGTGAAAGGACGTCATAGCGCTGTCGCCGGCCGTGTCGCGCCAGTTCTCCGGCACAAGTTGTCGCGCTGGCGCACGCCGTAAGCACGAGGCCTCCGAGCACCGAGAGCCAGTCGCGACGCGTCGCGGGCACCAATGACCGCATCAAGTCCAAGGGGCAATGGTGGAACTAGTACTCGACAGGACTACCACAGTCACCTTGCACTCCGCGACCACGAATAATTGAACATAGCGGGCAACATGGGGAGAGTGCGTTGGTACTCGGAGCAGTCGCGAATTGAAGGATCGCAACCGCGCCCGTCCCCAGCGACGGCCACACACATCCCGGCGCGTGAGCGCTCCAGCGGCGTCGCACAGCGAGGCTCTAGCTTACCTGCGCAGTCCCAGCATAAGGAGTGGGCACGAACCCTAAAGCGCGCGCCTGTAGATCAACACATGCTTCGACCGCTGCCTCTCCTCGTCAATGCGTCATGACGTCCTGATGACACGCGGTCCGGATCCTGGCGGCTGAATCCGCCTCCGGCTCCGTGTACGGCGCGCCCGGACGCGTGGAGAACCCACGCAGGCAGACGGCGAACGCCGGCTCGTTGAACACGTAGACGAATTCCGCAGTATCCACGCCCGCATTGCGCACGGCGACCCACGTGTTCCGTGGAATGAAGATCGTCCCTCCCGCGGGCGCGGTGCCGGTCCGCTCTCCGACCCGCACCGTGATCGCTCCTCGATGCACGAACAACGCTTCTTCTTCCCCGCGATGCCGATGGGTGGGAATGGAGTCACCTGGGGGGAGGAGTTCGGTCCCGAGGAACAGGTGCTCGGATCCGACAGTGATCGGGTCGATCTTGAGTGTGATCGGCTTCCGGCCACGAAGGATGCGATGCTCGCCACCGTCGGCGCCCACGATTGCCCCAGATGCCGGGGAGGACGCGGCGTGTGTCGCGCTGGGCCCTCCTTGCGTGGTCGAAGAGGGCGCACAGCCGGTCGACATGCTGGCGACTACCAACATGGGAATACCACAAAGGGCGATGCGCACAACATGCTCCGTGTAAGAGAGAGTGAGGCTCCGGCGTTCGTGCTGGGCTACGATGGGCTGGCGAGCGCGGTCTCCTGGCCCGGCGCGATCCCGAGGAGCCGGCGCGCCCGGAGCATGCATACGAGGCAGGCGATGGCGATCGCTGCTGTCAGGTGCTTGAGTGTGTGGCCACTCACCGCGTGTCCCAGCGCGAACACCTGATGATCGGCTCGGTCGAATCCCATCGCCACCGCGTAGAGCGTGAGCGCCGCGACGAGATACCGCACCCCACGGTACGGAGCACGGTAGAGCAGCAGAAGCAGCACGATGAGCGCGAGGGAGCCGAATTGCACGAGGGCATACAGGCGCACATCCGGGCGGCCATGCTGAACCGCCCCGGGATTGCCGGAGGCTCCCACACGTGAGAGGATGGGAGCATGGCGAAACGGACGCGGTTTTCTCCTGAGGTGCAGGAGCGGGCAGTGCGGTTGGTGCAGGAGCATCGGGCGGAATACGACACACAGTGGGGGGCAATCACCTCGATTGCCA
>JALYXJ010000418.1 GCA_030947165.1 Gemmatimonadota bacterium | reverse complement strand
GTGGCGGTCATCGCCGAGCTCAAGCGGCGATCTCCTTCGAAGGGAGACATCAACCACGGCATGTCGGCGGTCGAGCGCGCGCTCGCCTACGCGGCCGGGGGAGCGTCTGCGCTCTCGATCCTCACGGAGCCCGCGCATTTCGGCGGAATGGCGGAGGACGTCACGGCCGCGCGTCGCGCCGTTTCGCTGCCCATCCTTCGCAAGGACTTTCACCTCGATCCCCTCCAGCTTCTCGAAGCAAAGGCGCTCGGCGCGTCCGCCGTCCTGCTGATCGTCCGTGCCCTCTCGCCGGCCGACCTCACGAGACTGATCGACGCCGCCGGATCGCTCTCGCTGGAGGCGCTGGTGGAGGTGCACACACACGAGGAGCTGCACCGCGCGGTCGACAGCGGGGCGATGCTGATCGGCGTCAACAACCGTGACCTGGAGACGCTCGTCGTCGATCCGGCGACCTGCGAGCGGCTTTTGCCGCTGGTCCCCGCCCATCTGGTGGTAGTGGCGGAGAGCGGTGTGACGTCCGCGGACGACGTCGCGCACCTGGCCTCGTTCGGCGCCGATGCGGTGCTCGTCGGATCCAGCCTCTCCAGCGCTCGAGACCCGGAAGCCGCCGTGCGCTCACTGGCGACGATTCGCCGGCTCGAGCGGTGAGCTCGGCGGTTGCGATCAAGTTCTGCGGCCTCATGCGTCCCGAGGACGTCGGCGCCGCGGTGACGTTGGGTGCGGACTACGGGGGGGTCATCTTCGCCGACGGCCCGCGCAGGCTCACCCCTGAGCGCGCCCGGGACCTTCTGGAGCCGGTCTCCATGCGGCTACAGACCGTCGGTGTCTTCGGGGTCAACGACCCGGACGAGATCGCGCCAGTCGCATCCCTGGTCGGCCTCCGCGTCATCCAGCTGCACGCCGATCCGACCGCAGCCGACGTCGAGCGCGTACGCGATCGCACCGGCTGTCTCGTCTGGGCGGTCATTCGCGTGGGGCGCCCGCCCGGACGCGATGCGGCCGCTCTGGGCGAGCTGCGCTCGGTCGCCGATGCCGTCGTCCTCGACAGCTGGAGCGCGTCGCGGCTCGGAGGTGGTGGCGCTACGTTTCCCTGGAAGAGCGTCGCGGAGGCAGCGGCTCCGGGGAGAGGCGCTCCGATCGTTCTCGCCGGCGGGCTGACCGCCGACAACGTCGCTGACGCGATCGAGGTGCTACGGCCGGCGGTAGTGGATGTCTCGTCCGGGGTCGAGAAGAGCCCGGGAGTGAAGGACCACGACCAAATGCGCGCCTTCGCGGCTGCTGTTCGAGGGAAGTGACAGACATGGACGTGATCGATCGCAACGACCGCTTCGGCGCCTTCGGGGGCCGTTACGTGCCGGAGACGCTCATCCCCGCGCTCGACGACCTCGAGCGCGCCTATGACGAGGCACGGCGCGATCCGGCGTTTCTGGCTGAGGTGGACAGTTTGCTCGGAAGCTACGTCGGTCGTCCATCTCCGTTGAGCTCGGCTCCCCGGTTCTCGGCGTTGGTGGGTGCTCCGGTGTGGCTCAAGAGAGAGGATCTGAACCACACCGGCGCTCACAAGATCAACAATACGGTTGGCCAGGCGCTTCTCGCCGTCAGGATGGGCAAGACGCGGATCATCGCGGAGACGGGAGCGGGGCAGCACGGGGTGGCGACGGCGACGATCTGCGCGCGCTTCGGGCTTTCGTGCGTGATCTACATGGGCGAGGAGGACATGCGGAGGCAGGAGCTCAACGTCTTCCGCATGCGGTTGATGGGCGCTCAGGTCGTGCCCGTGACATCGGGCACGAGAACGCTGAAGGATGCGACGACGGAGGCGATCCGGGACTGGGTGACGACGGTGACGGACAGCCACTACATCATTGGGTCGGTGGTGGGCCCGGCACCGTATCCGCGAATGGTGCGAGACTTTCAGGCCGTGATCGGCCGAGAGGCACGGAGGCAGATGCTGGAGCAGGCAGGGAGGTTGCCCGCGACCGTGGTCGCGTGTGTCGGCGGTGGCTCGAACGCGATGGGGATCTTCGCCCCGTTCATCGATGACCCGGGCGTCGAGCTGGTCGGCGTGGAAGCCGCTGGCGAAGGTCTCGAGAGCGAGCGGCATTCGGCGTCGCTCTCCCGCGGCCGGCCGGGCGTTCTTCACGGCGCATTGAGCTATCTGCTCCAGGACGAATTCGGACAGGTGCATCCCGCTCACTCCATCTCGGCCGGTCTCGACTATCCGGGCGTCGGCCCGGAGCACTCCCATCTGAAGGACACCGGTCGTGCGACGTACGTCGCCGTGACCGACGCGGAGTCGGTGGGCGGGTTCGAGCTGCTCGGTCGGCTGGAGGGAATCATTCCCGCCCTCGAGACTGCGCACGCCGTGGCCTGGATCGCGGCGAGTGCGGGGCGCTGGGCCGATGACAGTCCGGTTCTGCTGTGCATCAGCGGTCGAGGAGACAAGGACGTGAACGAGGTCATGCGCTACCTCGCCACCAAGCAGTGACCAGGTCGGCCACCCCCGCATTCGGCGGAAGCATCGTCCAGCCGGCCAAGACGGGTCCGCCGCGTGATGCCGCGCCTCCGCCGGCTGCCGTTCCGCTCATCGAAGTGCTCCTTCGCGACGTGTCGCGCGCCATCCGAACGCGCCAGCTCTACCTGCCGAACAATCCCATCTATCAGCGCGCGCTCGAGTCTGTGGGCGCGTCGTTCCGAAAGATCTGGGTGGCAATGCCGGAGCTCGTCCTCGACATCTCCGAATCCGAGTTCAAGTGGGAAGGCATAACCGTCAGCAAAGACGAGGGGAAAGCCGACAGCCTCCCATGGCTTTTCTACAAGGACGGCGTCCGGGGCCTCACCCTCATCGCGGGCTTCGAGCAGCAGGAGCTGCTCACCTTGATGGACATCCTGGCTCGCGTCCGTAAGGCCACGACCGACGAGGACGATCTGCTGACGCTCCTCTGGGAGCAGGAGTTTCTGTACTTCCACTATCGCTACGTCGATTTCGCACTGGAGGGGGTGGCGGAGCTGGCGCTGCTCGAGACGCCGCTGAAGAGCAGCGGGTCGCCGGAACAGGCTCCCGATGTCGCGCCCGAGCCCACGCCGACAAACTCGACGGTGAACATGTCGGATTTCGACTCCACGCTGTACTTCCTCGACGAGCACGAGGTCGAATACCTCCGTGCACATGTCCAGTCGGAATACCAGAGCGACCTGCGGCGCAACGTCCTTGCGATGCTGTTCGACATCTTCGAGCTCGAGCCGGTCGAGGAAGTGCGTGAGGAGATCTGCACGACCCTCGAGCGCGTGCTGGTGCATCTCCTGTACACGGAGGAGATCGGATCCGTCGCCTACATTCTGCGCGAGAGCCGGCTCGCCTGCGAGCGCGCTCCATCGCTCTCTGCGGCTCACAAGGAGCGCATTCTGAGGCTCGCCGATAAGCTGAGTGCGCCGGAAGTGCTGTCGCAGCTTCTCTCGACCCTCGACGCCTCGGCGGCTCTCGCGCCAAAGGAAGATCTGGATGCGCTCTTCCAGCAGCTCCTTCCCGCCAGCCTGGCCACCGTGCTCTCGTGGATGGGGAAGCTGGAGAACGCGCAGCTCAAGAGTGCGCTGGAAGACGCCGTGCTCGCGCTCGCCGGGGCGAACGTCGCGGAGCTGGTGCGGCTGTTGCTCTCGCCCGATCCACTCCTGGCCGCCGAGGCAGCGCGTCGGGCCGGGCAGCTCAAGACGACCGCGGCCGTCGCCGGACTCGGGAAGCTGCTCAGCGCGGCGGAGCAGTCGGTGCGGCTAGCCGCGGTGAACGCGCTGACCGAGATCGGCTCGCCCGGTGCGCTGGGACATCTGGCCGACGCGATGGAGGATGTGGACCGGGATGTTCGAGTCGCCGCGATCCGAGCCGTCGGTACACGTGGCCACGCCGCCGCCCTGACCAAGCTCCAGGGCGTGCTGTACAGCAAGACCCTCCGCGAGACTGACCTGTCGGAGAAGATGGTCGTCTTCGAAGCCTACAGTGGCCTCGCGGGCGAGAGTGGCATTCCGATCCTCGCCGGGATGCTCAACGGCCGTCGGATGATCGGACGCCGGGAGGGAGGCGAGATTCGAGCGTGCGCCGCCTATGCGCTCGGGCGGATCAAATCCGATGCCGCGGTCGAAGCGCTTCGACGCTCGTCGGAGGACAAGGATGCGCTGGTGAAGAGCGCCGTCAACAAAGCGCTGCGCGGAACGAGGTGATGACTACTCCACACCGCGCCGGGCCATCCCGCTCGCCAACGCCGGCGAGCGTTCCCGCCGCGGCGCAGCAGAGCACCGCAACGCTGGCCGATCGCGGAAGCGATGCGTTCGTCCGCAGGCGCGGCCGCGAGCTGCTGTTCGCCTTCTACGGCGCTCTCCGGACGGTGAAGTTGTATCCTCCCGACAACGCCGTCGTGCAGCAGTCGCTCGATGAACTGGTGAATACCAGCGCTGGCCTTCTGGCGCACGAGCACGAGCTGGAGCTGCGGGCGACCGGCGAATTTCTTTTCGTCAACGGCACCCGGCTGCGCCTCGACCTCGAGCACGACTCCAGCATCTCGCGCTCCTTCTCGCATCTCTTCCGCGGGTGTGGGATCGGTCTCTTCCGGGTGCGCGAGGGGGCAACGAAGGGCGACTGGCTGCACCTCCTCAACGTTCTGAACGCCGCCCCCGCGGGAGAGCCCGATGAGCGGCGGCTGGCGATCATGGACAAGCTTGCCGGGCTCGGTGTCGGCAGCTTCGAGCTCGGACCGCCGACCGACACCGAGGAGGAGTTCCGCGAGAGGTCGAAGGAGGCGGCCAAGCGCACGTACGCCCAGTCGGTCACCCTGACAAAGGACGTGATCAACTCCGTGCGCATGGGCAAGAGCCCGAACATCAAGAAGATCAAGCGCGTCGTTCAGGGCATCGTGGACCAGATTCTCAACGAGGAGACCTCGCTCATCGGCCTCACCACCCTGCGCGACTATGACGAGTACACGTTCACGCACAGCGT
>JALYXJ010000381.1 GCA_030947165.1 Gemmatimonadota bacterium | reverse complement strand
GGTTCTTCCCGATCGTCGGCTCGTGGAGCGTGTACGTGCCCGTGGCGATCTGGCTGATCATCTTCCGGGATGCCACCGGCTCGGCGGTCGCGATGATCGTGATCGGCACGCTGGTGAACACGGTCTTCATCTCCACGTACCTCCGTCCGAAGATCGCGGCCGAACGCTCGAAGGTGCTGAACTTCTACTGGATGTTCGTCGCGCTCATCACCGGCGTGTACACCTTCGGCCTGGCGGGCATCCTGCTCGGACCCATCCTGATCGGCCTGCTCAAGGCGATCGTGGACACGGTCACCGCGCGCTCGAGCTGGCAGTTGCTCGAGCTCGACGAAGAGTCGGACGTGGATTCCCTGCAGAAGGCATGATTCGCTTCAGTCGCGTCACGAAGAGCTATCCTCGCACCGGTACCGCGGTCCACGACGTCACCCTGCACGTGGGCAAGGGGGAGTTCGTCTTTCTCACCGGCGCGAGCGGCTCGGGCAAGACGACGCTGCTCAAGCTGGTGTACATGGAGGAGCGCCCCACCTCCGGCGAGGTGAAGGTGAGCGGTGCCAGCTCCCTCGAGGCCAGCGCGCGCGACGTGGCGCGGCTGCGTCGCAAGCTCGGCATCGTCTTCCAGGATTTTCGGCTCCTCGAGAACCGCACCGCCGAACAGAACGTCGCGTTCGCGCTCGAGGTTACCGGGGCGCCCAAGGCCACGATCGCCGGCAAGGTGGCGCGGGTGCTGACGCAGGTCGGCCTCGCGTCGAAAGGGACGGCCTATCCGGGAGAGCTGTCGGGCGGTGAGCAGCAGCGCGTCGCGATCGCTCGCGCGCTGGTCAACGACCCGTTCGTCCTCCTGGCCGACGAGCCGACGGGCAATCTCGACGACCGCGCCACCCGCGGCATCTTCCAGCTCCTGCGCGAGATCAACGCCGCCGGCACCGCGGTCCTGATGGCCACGCACAATCTGGAGCTGATCCGCCGGCAGGAGTTCCGCACCATCGAGATGAATCGCGGCGCGATCATCTTCGACTCGGCGCACCCCGTGTCGAGCTCCGCCTGATGCGGTCGCTCCGCGACGCCCTCGTCACCTTCCAGCGCACGCCGCTGCTCAGCGCGTTGAGCGTGACGACGATCGCCTTCTCGCTGTTCGCCTTCGGGCTGTTCGGCCTCGTGGCGCTCAACATCCGCGAGGCGCTCGACAAGCTCGAGGATCGCGTGGAGATCCGCGCCTTCATCGCCGACGGCATTCCACCCGAGGTGATCGCCGATGCCGCCGCCGACATCGCCACCTTCCCGGAAGTCCTCTCGGCAACGATGGTCACGCAGTCGCAGGCCCTGGCGCGCGCGCAGCGTGAACTCGGCGACTTCCGTGACGTGTTCGAGGGGGCCACGCTCCCCGCGTCGATCGACGTCCGCCTCAAGCCGGGGTTCCGCGATCCGGCGACCGTCAAGAGGGTGGTCGCTCGGATCCAGGCGTTCGCCTTCGTGGACGACCTGCGATATGGGGAGGAGTGGATCGAGAAGCTCTACCGCCTCCGCAACATCGCCGGCATCGCCGGCATCGTACTCGGGCTCGCGTTCGCCGCCGTGTCGGTGATCATCATCGGCGCGACGATCCGCATGGCGGTGCTCTCGCGCGCGAAGGAAATCTCGATCATGCGCCTCGTCGGCGCGACCGACTCCTACATCCGGCGTCCCTTTCTGCTCGAGGGCTTCGCGAAGGGAGTGCTCGGCGGCGTACTCGCACTCCTGCTGGTCTGGGTCTGCCGGCTGCTGATCGACCGGTACATCATCGAGACGGTGTTCTTCGATCAACGGCTTGCCGCGCTCGGACTGTTGTTCGGCGCGATGATCGGCCTGGTCGGCAGCGCGGTCTCCGTGGGGAGGCACCTACGCAACGTGTAGGGCTGCGAGCCGTGCTGCTCCTCGGCGCGCTTGCGTGGCCGGTTGCGCTCCAGGCTCAATCGGCCGACGCGCGCATTCGTGCGCAGCGCGACGAGCTGGAGCGCATCCGCCGCGAGCGCACGCAGCTCGAGCAGCGCATGGCGAATCTTCAGGGCGATGTGCACGACCTCAGCGAGGAGCTGGCCAATCTCGACCGGCAGCGGCTCGCGACGGAGAAGGTGCTCGCCACGCTCGACCGCCAGATCGCGTCGATCAACGACGTGGTGAGTCAGACGAACGGTCAGATGGAGTCGGCCGAGAGGGAGCTGGCGCAGCGCAAGGCGACCCTCCAACGGCGGTTGGTGGATATCTACAAGCGCGGGCCGCTCTATTCGGCGGAGGCGCTGCTCACCGCGCGCTCCTTCGGTGAGCTGGTGGCGCGCTACAAGTACCTCCATGAAATCGCGCGTCACGATCGCCGGCTGGTCCGGCGCGTGGAAGTCCTGCGCGACGAGATTGCCCGGCAGCGCGGCGAGCTCGTGAAACTGCGCGATGCCGTCGCCGACAACCGCAGCGACAAGGAGAAGGAGGAGCAGCGCCTCGCGATCCTCACGCGCGTACGGTCGAACAGTCTCCAGCAGGCGCAGCGCACCACGCAGCGAATCCAGGAGCGGCTGAAGCAGATCCAGCTTTCCGAGGCGCGGCTCGGCAGCGTGATCGCCGGGATCGAAGCCGAGCGGCTTCGCACCGCGGCGCGCGCCAACGCGCCTCGCGCCACGAGCACCCTCAAGACCGTCGATGCCGGCCGCCTGGAGTGGCCCGTGGACGGGACGCTGCTGTATCGGTTCGGCCGCGTTATCAACCCGAACAACACTACGACGCGCTGGAATGGGATGGGCATCGCTGCCCCCGTAGGTAGTGCCGTGAAGGCGGTCGCGCCGGGCTCGGTGGTGAGCGTCGGGCCGCTGGGCACGTATGGGCTGACGGTCATCCTGCAGCATGGCGCAGGCGACTATTCCATCTACGCCTCGCTGGCGACAGCGTCGGTGCGGAAGGGCGCCACGGTTCGGAAGGGCGACGTCGTCGGCACGGTCGGGATCTCGGATCCGGAGCTCAAGCCGCACCTGCACTTCGAGATCCGGCCCCGGGGCCGGGCGGTGGATCCGGAGACCTGGCTGCGCGGGGCACGCTGACGATGACCGTCACGAAGCGCTGCGCCGTCTGCGGCCGCTTTCGCGCCTACGATGAGAATGACGAGTTCTGCATCGGCTGCGGTCACGAAGGGCTGGAGGCGGAGTGCACCTGCGGACGCGCGTTCGACTACGCGCTCGCCGAGGCCGGCGACCTCCACTGCCCGAAGTGCGGTCGAGTGCTGCGTGGGCGGACGTCCGTGCTCGGCGAGTAGTGTCGTCCTGATGTCCGCACCACTGCTGCTCGGCGCCCACGTCAGCGCGGCAGGTGGCGTGCCCGAGGCCCCGCCCCGCGCCGCCGCGCTTCACGCCACCGCGCTCCAGCTCTTCACCAAGATGGGCAACCGGTGGGCAGAGCGCGATTGCGCCGACGAGGAATGCGGCGCCTTCCGCGAGCGACTCGCGGCGACGGACGTCGTGGCCACCATGGCGCACGATTCCTATCTGATCAATCTGGCGAGTCCGGATCCGGTGCTCCGCGCCCGCTCCATCGCGTCGTTCGTCAGCGAGCTGCGCCGATGTGCTGCACTCGAGCTCGACTATCTCGTGTCGCATCCCGGCAACTACATGGACGAGCGCGAGGCGGGAATCGCGCGCAACGCCGACGCGATCAACGACGCGTTCGCGGCGGCGCCTGGGGGGACCACGATCCTCTGCCTCGAGACCACGGCGGGATCGGGCACGTCGCTGGGCGCCTCGTTCGAGGAGCTCGCGGCGATCGTCTCGCTCGTCGATCCGGCGTTTCGCGCGCGCGTCGGGATCTGTCTCGACACCTGTCACGTCTACTCCGCCGGTTACGATCTGGTGAACGATTACGACGGCGTGTTCGCGCGGCTCGACGACGCGATAGGCCTCGACCGGCTCGTGGTCATGCACCTCAACGACTCCAAGACGCCATTCGCCTCGAAGCGGGATCGGCACGAGCTCATCGCGGAGGGCTCGTTGGGCGAGGTTCCCTTCCGGCGCGTCATGACCGACGAACGCCTCGCACGCGTGCCGAAGGTGATCGAGACACCCAAGCTCGACGACGCGACGGCGACCGACACGCGCATGCTCGAGCGACTGCGGAGCTACGCGATCGCCGGCTAGGGGAGCGGGACGCGGGTGACGTCGCCCTCGAGGGTCGCGCCGTCGACGGTGACGTAGAGGTGGCGCTCGGTCACCGACAACTCCCACGCGTTGCGCCGGTCGAGGTGGGACACCAGCGCGGCCATGAGCTGACGATCGATGCCGTACAGCTCGAGCTCCGTCGACCGATGGATCCGCTCCCCCGCGAGCTGCCGCACCAGCGGCGCCGGATCGCGGTGGGTGTACACGGCCACGCGCGGCGCGGCCTTGCTCGCCTTGTGCAGTCGCGCGGCGTCGGGAGCCCCGACGTCGATCCACACCTGGAGCGCCCCGGTGAGATCGCGCACCGACAGTGCGGGCACGTCGGCTTCGGCAATCCCTCGCGAGAACCCGATTCCCTCGGCGTACTCCAGACAGTAGGCCAGCACCCGCGATAGCAGGTACTCCTCTGTCTCGGAAGGTTGGCAGGCGACCTTGAAGGAGAGCGTCTCGTAGACGCTGCGGTCGACGTCAGCGAGCTGGATATCGAAGTTGTAGATCGTCGCCGTGAGAGCCATGCGTAAAGGTAGCTGCGTGGTGCAGGTCCTTCGCTGCGCTCAGGACGACATTGTCGTCCTGAGGAGCGGAGCGACCGAAGGCCTGCACTCATCCCGTCCGCCCCCGTCGTCGCCACAGCAGGTACACTGGCCACCCGAGGGCGAGCATCAGCGCGCCTCGCGCTGCATTGGGCGGATTAGAGACGATGGCCCCCGCCACGACGTACATGCAGGCGGCCACGAACAGCACCACGCTCAGGGGATAGAGGGGGGCGCGGTAGCGCGTCGTCGCCCCGTCACGACGGCGATAGATGACCAGCGACGCCGCGGTGATGCCGAAGAAGATCCAGTCGGCGAAGGTGACCCAGTCGAGGAGCTGCCCGTAGCTCCCCGATAGGAGCAGGGCGATGGCCCACGCACCCTGCACCACAATCGCGGCAACCGGAGTGCGGAAGCGGGGATGCAGCTCGGCGAACCGCGCGAAGAAGAGCCCGTCGCGCGCCATCGCCTGGTACACGCGGGGCGTCACGAGAATGACGAGGTTGAGAAAGCCGAACGTGGACACGGCGATCCCGGCGGCGATGAGACGCCGTCCCGTATCGCCGAAATAGCGCCCCATCACGTCGGCCGCCGGGGCGTGGCTCGCCGCCAGGCCGGCGACCCCCAGCGCACGAAGGTACGTCAGATTCACCGCGAGATAGACCGCGGCCACGATCAGCACCCCGATCACCAGCGCGCGCGGGAGATTCCGCTCGGCGTCGACCATCTCTTCCGCCACGAAGTTGGTCTGCTGCCAGCCACCGTACGCGAAGAGCACGGGCACCAAGGCGGTGCCGAGGGCGATGATCAGGGGCTTGGCGGACGCCGCCGTTTCAGGCGCCAGACCCGTCGCCGCAGCGAGCGAGGGCACGAGGAGCGCGCTCACCACCAGCGCGGCGATCGCCGCGAGCTTGAGGAGGGTGAAGACGTTCTGCGTCCATGTGCCGGGCCGTACGCCCACCGCGTTCACGAGCGAGAGCAAGGCGATGGCGCCCGCCGCCAACCACGGCTCGGACGGCGGCGCGAGTCGCAGCAGCGGCGCCGCGTAGCTCGCGAAGGTGACGGCCACCGCGGCTGCGGCGCCCGTGGCGATGGCGAGCAGCAACGCCCAGCCATACAGGAATGCGGGCAGCGGACCGAACGCTTCGCGGATATACACGTAGCCTCCGCCGGCTGCGGGACGGCGCGCGCCGAGCTCGGCGAAGATGAACGCGCCGAGCAGCGCGATCACGGCGCCGAGTCCCCACGTCGTCATGATCAGCCGCGCTGAGTCGACCCGCTGCGCCACGATCGCCGGGTTGAGGAAGATCCCCGACCCGATGATCCCGCCGACCACGAGCATCGTTCCTGAGAAGAGCCCGATGCGCCGCGCGTAGGAGACCGCCTGCTCTCCGCTCACGCGCGCCGGTCAGCCAATCTCACCGCAGCCCGACGGCGTTGGCGATTCGGTCTCCCAGTACGTCCAGCCGGTCGAGGGCGGCGGTCGCGAGATCGCGCAGCGTCTCGGTGCGCCACGGTGAACGCGGGGCAGGTTGATGGGGCGGCAGGGGCGCGGAGGTGGTGAGCGCCAGGGGCGGCACGCGCGGTGGCGGGACGAGCGCGCCGTCCGGCTGTGTCTCTGGGAGATTCTCGTCCATGAGCTCTGCCTCGTCGCTGAAGACTCCGGACCTCCATGCTCTGCCGCTGCGTGCGAGAGCCCGGGCGTCCGTACGACGGGAACGTGGTGGCACCGCCGAAGGTTGTAAAGTCTCCCCGGGCACCCAGGTCGGGCAACGCTCCGCAGGACCGGCGACAGCGGATCGGGGCTTGCGGAAGGAGCCGTCAGCACGAGGGTGACGATTCGCCGAGCTCGGCGCCTAGCACCTGTGAGCCGCACCTGCCAAATTGTTCATATGACACGACAAGAAGCGGAGACGCTCGCCAAGGTCGAGGTGCTGGCAGACCTCGAGGAAGTGGTACACCAGCTCATGATCACGCACGAGGCCAAGCGCGTGCTGTGGTTCCCGAGCGAGCTGCTCGCCCCGGCGCCGGATACCGACCCCGACCTCCACTTGAAGGAGCTGCGCGAGCGCTCGTCAGGCATCAGTCTGCCGGCGCGCGTCGCCTTGGCGCTCAATCTGCTCACCGAGGAGGGGCTGCCGCACTTCCACCGCCTGCTCGCCACCTACCTGGGCGGCGATACTTTCTGGTCCAAGTGGACGAATCTCTGGACCGCCGAGGAGGACCGGCACGGCGCCGTACTCCACGACTACATGCACGACAGCCGCATCCTCGACAATCCCGTGCTCGAGCGCATGCAGTTCGAGTATCTCAAGGCCGGGTTCGAGCCGTCGTGGGACAAGGATCCGTACCGCGTCTTCGTCTACACCACGCTCCAGGAGCGCGCCACACAGGTGAGCCACGCCAACACGGGAAAGCTCGCGGGCAAGTACGAGCCCACCATCGGCACAGTGCTCTCGAACGTCGCCAAGGAAGAGGCGCGCCACTACACCTTCTATCGCACGGTGTTCAAGGAAGTGCTGGCGCGAGATCCCAACACGGCGCTCGCGTCGGCAGCGGAGATCATGCCCTCCATCGACATGCCGGGCGTGAATATGCCGAACTTCCGCGAGATGGCCGACGTCATCCGTCGCGCCGACATTTACGGGCCGCGCGACTACCTCACCATCGTGCAGGAGCAGATCAAGTTCTGGGCGATCGAGACGCTCGACGGCCTGGACGAGATCGGCAAGCGGGCGCAGGAGAAGATCCTCGGGATTCCCAAGCGCCTCGAGCGGGTGGCCGACGCGATGGAGAGCCGCAGCCGCGCCAAGACCTTCTCGTTCCCCGTGGCCTTCGCCGCCGAGTTCGAGATGTAGAGTTTTTGATGTCAGTCCCGCGGCGCGCCGGTGTATTCCGTGCCGCAGGTGGGACAGGTAAGCGC
>JALYXJ010000177.1 GCA_030947165.1 Gemmatimonadota bacterium | reverse complement strand
ACGATCAATCAGCGCAACGACGCCGTCGGAAAGTTCCGCCAGTGCAAGGTGGTCGGATACATCATGATCGTCACAGCCTCCAATGCCCGCCGCTGCTCGTTCGCCGCGAAGGTGCTCGGCCGAGTGGACGACGAGTGGATGGGGTTCGTGAATGGGTACGACGCGTACGGGCATCCGCGGGCCGTGCCGTTCGACGGCGTCGTGTCAAACGAGCGGTCCCACTATCCGTCGCCGAACCTGCTTGCCTTCGACACGAAGGTGGTGGGGCCGAACCACCAGAACATCTACAGCACGACGGATGGTCTGGATGCGACGACCCAGGGGATGCTGCGGCTCAGCATGGATCGCGCGCCCCTGAACAGCTCGGGAATCGTCGGTCCGGGGTCGATGCCGGCGGACTACTCGCGCTCATGGTCCATCAACGTCTACGGCGCGACGCCCCCGTACCGGTATCAGTGGTCGGGGATACTCTCGGGCACGCAGCGTTTCGTGAGCGGATCGCCCGCAACGTCGGGAAGTCTGTACGTCGATGTCTGGGACGTGTCTGGTCAGCATCTGCGAACCAGCATGTACGTCACGATCGTTTCCGGTTGCGGAGGACGTATTGCCTGCTGACGAAGCGACGCTGAGGTACGACGCGTGCCGCTGACACGATATGCAGCGCACGCGTCGGTCGCCTGCCTGACGGTGGGGCTGTCGCTCGGCTCGTGCCGAGAACCGACGGCCCCACCGCCAGCGCCGGTGACGCGGTGGATGGCGAGCCAGACCGGGTACCCGTATGCTCGGCCAGCCGTCTCGGGATCGACGGTCTATTTCGGGACGGGAGACGGCCAGCTCGTCGCGCGGGACGTGACGACCGGAGTTGAGCGCTGGCGCGCCGCGATCGGCGTGGAGATGATCGGCGGGGCGAACCTGCTCGTACGAAGCGGCACGGTGGTCGCACCGATCACGGGCTACACGTCGGGGGTCGACGAGACGAGGGGCCGCGAGCTCTGGCGGTACGTCTCGCCGCTGGACACGGTTGCGTCGCGCAGCCGGGGGGGGCCGGCCAACGCGGGCTATCTCGTGCGGACCCACATCGACGCGGACGACCAGTCCGTCTACATCCCCGCGTGGGGCGCGTCGATCTCCGCGGTCGATCTGCATACGGGCGCGGCGCGCTGGGTGTGGCGGCCCGGTCCAAGTACCGGCGACACGGCCGCGGCCGGGATCTTTCGATCGGGCGCCGAGGGGGTGCGGCTGAGTGGTGACACACTGTTCGCGACGGTGTGGCACCATCTCACGCAGAATGGCGTCGCCGCGGAGGCGTGGCTCGTCGCCCTGGATCGCGCGACCGGGCGCGAGCTGTGGCGCGTCGTCATGCCCAGCTACACGGGAGGGCTCGTCATCCAGGGCGCGCCCGCACTCTATATGAATCTCGTCATCTTCACGAGCGCGGGTGGGTACTGCTACGCGGTCGATCGCACCACACGGCAGATCGCGTGGCAGCACACGCCGACGCCACAGCACACGACGTCGGCGCAGGCCGAGGTGTTCGGCGACGTCGTGTACATCGACGGGGGCGACGACAACGTGTATGCGCTGGGTGCGGCCGACGGGGTCGAGCGGTGGCATGCCCAGGTCGGCGTGCAGCTCACGACCGACATCCTCGCGACGACGCGCCGGCTCGTCTTCGGCAGTGGCCGGTATCTGCTCGTGCTCAATCGGGACGACGGACACGAGGTGTTGCGCGTGACCCAACCGGAAGTCTCGCCCGACAAGTCGCTGGTCGCGACGACGCCCGTCGCGCGGGGCACGCAGCTGTTCGTCGGGATGAATGGTGCGGTCTGGAGCTTCGACCAGCCCTAGGACACGCGAGCTCTCAGGCGGAGGACGACAAAAGCAACAGAATCTACGGAAAGGCGGAAAAAGCAGGAAAGGGCGGATCAAAACTCAAAGGCTAGTCACCGGCGCCAGGCAGCCTCCGTGCATTCAGTTATGGCACTCCTCTGCGTCCTCGGCGGCTGTTGTGGTTCTTCGGCGTCCTGCGTTCAAGTCTGTTGCCGTTGGCGTCGCGCGCCCTATTCCGCCATTGCCGCTCCGCGCACCGGCAGCCCCACCCCGCTTTCCCCGGCGCCGAACGCCAGCCTCCTCGCGTACTCGCGACGCAGCAGCACCAGCGCCAGCGCGAGCTGCGTCCAGACCGAGAGCACGCCGAGGTGCCAGATCGTGGAGAGACGATGACGACGGACGCGGACGACAGTTTGACACACCTCGCTATGTTCAATCATTCGTGGGTTGCGGAGTACAAGGCGACTGTGGTAGTCCTGTCGAGTACGAATTCCACCGTTGCCCCTTGAGCGTGATTCGTCATTGGTGCCCGCGCAGCGTCGGGGCTGGCTCACTGGATGCAAGGAGCACCCATCGTGCGCGTGCTGGTGGTGGAGGATGATGCCCGACTGGCGGACGCGATCACTCGTGGACTGAAGGAGCACCGTCTGGATGTCGTGACGGCGGGAACCTTCGCCGAGGCGCGCGATCGCGCGCTCTTCGCCATCCACGACGTGATCGTGCTCGACGTGATGCTGCCCGGGGGCGACGGCTTCGAGCTCTGCGATCTGCTGCGGCAGCGCGGCGTCACGACGCCTGTGCTCATGCTCACGGCTCGCGACGCTGTCCCGGACCGGGTTCGCGGCCTCGAGGCGGGCGCGGACGATTATCTGACGAAGCCATTCGCGTTCTCCGAGCTGCTCGCGCGGATCCGAGCCCTCGCGCGGCGCGGGCCCGCACTTGCGCCCGACGTGATTCGCGTCGCGGACCTGGAGATCGACCTGGAGTCTCGCCGGACAACGCGTGCCGGGCGCGGAATCGTTCTCACCGCGAAGGAATTCACGCTGCTCGAGTTCTTCGTGCGTCACCAGGATGCTGTCGTCGACCGAGCCGCCATAACGGCACGCGTCTGGGACGAAAATCACGATCCGTTCGCCAATGCACTCGAAGCGCTCGTGCGCCGGCTCCGTGCGAAGATCGACGACGGCTTTGAGCCCAAGTTGATCCACACGGTGCGCGGCGCGGGCTATCGGTTCGGCATGCCGCCGTGAGGACTCCCCTTCGGCCGCTCGATCGCCTCCGGCTTCGACACACGGCCTGGTATGTGGGCACTTATGCCGCCGTCCTCGCGGCACTCGGCGCGGGCCTGTTCTTCGTCGTCGCGCACCAGATCGGCCGCGAGCTGGACGACCGGCTCGAAGCAGCAACGCGGAGCGTCATCGCCGCCACCCGGAACGGGCGCGCCGACGGCGAGCAGCTGCGCATGCCTGGCATCTCTCTCTACGTATTCGACTCGACCGGTCATCCCATGCCTCCCGACACTGCCAGCGCGTTGATCCGCGGCATCGTGCGACAAGCGCGGGCCACGGGGGCTTCGACCATCCAGGTTGCCTCCGGGAAGGAAAGCGAGCTTCGGGCGCGTCTGAGCCCGTTCCGATCGGCGGACGGTTCGATGCGGATGGCCGTCGCGGCGGCCGACCTCGAGGATCTGGAGGATCGCTATGCACTGCTGATCACTCAGTTCGTGGTCGCGGCGTGCATGGCGCTGCTCGTCGTGACCATCGGCGGCGTCCTGCTCGCTCGCAAATCGGCCGAGCCCGTGGAAGCAGCGGTGGAGTACATGCGCCGGTTCATGGCGGACGCCGGGCACGAGCTGCGCACCCCCGTGACGGTGCTGCGGACAGAGGCGGAGGTGGCGCTCGATCGGCCTCGCGCGGCAGGGCCGGATTCGATCACCTTCCGCCGAATGGCCGACGAAGCGGCCAGCCTCGCCTCGGTCGTCGAGGACCTGTTCACCCTGGCGCGGGCGGAGTCGGCGCAACTTCCCGTGGATCGGAACCCGCTGTTCCTCGATGATGTCGTGTCCGATGCCGTCACCACGGTGGGAAGTATCGCCGCCCGGAAGGGTGTCGCGCTCTCGCTGGACGCGTACGAAGAAGCGTCCGTCATCGGTAGCGCGACGCTGCTGCATCGGCTGCTGGTCATCCTGCTCGACAACGCCGTCAAGTACACACCGGCCGGCGGACGGGTGACGGTGTCGGTGCGGCTCGACGGAATCCATGCAATCGTCGACGTGACCGACACCGGTGGGGGTATCACTTCGACAGCCCTGCCTCACGTGTTCGATCGCTTTTATCGAAGCGATGAAGGTCGGGCGGCTGCACCCGGTGGAGGTCTCGGGCTCTCGATTGCCCGGTGGATCGCTGATGCACACGGCGGTGACCTCGCGATCGCGTCGGAAGGGGGCGCGGGAACGCGCGTCACTCTCACTTTGCCTCGTCGCGTGAGTCCAACGTAACAACGCCGAGTCCGCTCCAATGTGATCTTCGCGTCAGGTTCGCGGGTTAACCTGCGGGTTCGCTTTGGACGAACCAGCGGAGAGGCAGGCGACGGAGTGCGGTGGTCTTTCGGCTTGGTGGCAGGGTGGACGGGGCTGTTCGTTCCTTTCGTTGTCGCGGCGCAGGATGCCCGCACGGCGACGGTCCACATTCAGGCGAACATGGCGAACGGTCCTGCCGTCGGAGTCGTCGTCTCCAGTGGCAGCATCGCGTCCCAGACTGACGCGAACGGCCAATCTGTGCTTCGCCTCCCGGCGGGGCGCGCCTTCGTCAGAGTCCGGCGTTTGGGCGTTGCCCCCGATTCGGCGCGCCTCGATCTTCGCCCGGGCGCCGATACGTCGATCGTATTCCTCCTCCGGGAGCAGGCGGCGTCACTCGCCTCGGTGGTGATCAGCTCGACCCGTATCGAACGACGAGTGGAGGACGAACCGCTGCGCGTCGAGGTGCTCGCGGGCGAGGACGTCGGGGAGAAGACGCAAATGCGGCCAGCCGACCTCCGCCTGCTGCTCACGGAAATGAGCGGTGTGCGCGTACAAACCACGTCGCCGTCGCTGGGCGCATCGACGGTTCGCGTGCAAGGGCTGCGGGGACGATACACACAGATCCTCACCGACGGACTGCCGTTGTACGGCGCGCAGGCGGGATCGTTCGGGCTGCTCCAGATTCCGCCGCTCGAGCTCCGACAGGCGGAAGTGATCAAGGGGGTGGCGAGCGCGCTCTACGGGCCCGGTGCGCTCGGCGGCGTCTTGAATCTCGTCTCGCGCCGTCCCCCGGACAGCAGCGAGGCGATCGTCAACCAGACGGCGCGCGGCGGCACAGATGTCGTTGCCTTCGGTGCATGGGACTTCGTGACGCCGCTGTCGGGCGTGACGCTACTGGGCGGGGTGCATACCCAGCGCGCCGCAGACGTCGATGACGATGGCTGGTCGGACGTCCCCGGGTTCCGTCGCGCCGAGCTCCGGCCGCGTCTGTTCCTGAGCGACAGCGCCGGCCGTTCCGTGATGGTGACCGTCGGCGCGTTCGCGGAAGACCGGGGCGGTGGATCCGCATCCGATGCGCCATTGACGACCACGTTCCCGGAGAGCCTGACGACGAGGCATGCAGACATCGGCGCCATGGCCTCGGCGCGTGTCTCTGGTGCGGTTTCTGTCGCGGCTCGCTTCGCCGCCAACGTGCAGGATCGTGTGCGCCGGTTCGGCGTGCAGCGCGAGCGCGAGCGGCTCGGTACCGTGTTCGGCGAGGTCACGTCCACCGTCGTCGCCGGCGCGCACAGTCTGGTCGGCGGGATCTCGGCCCAGTACGAGCGGTACCGCAACCGCGACGTGCCCCGGTTCGATGACGCCACAGCCACGCCAGCCGTGTTCGTACAACACACCTATGCGCCTACCGACTGGCTGTCGACCCAGCTCAACGGTCGCTGCGACGCGTCGTCCCGCTATGGCACGATCTGCTCGCCACGCCTCTCCGTGCTCGCGCATTCCGGGCAGACGGTGAACGCGCGCCTATCCGGAGGGGCTGGGTGGGCGGCGCCGTCGCCGTTGACCGAAGAGACCGAGGTGTTCGGCCTCACACGTGTCGATGGGCCATTGAACGTCGCCGCGGAGCGCGCGCGAACCGTCTCACTCGATGTGGGCACCACGCGCGGACCGTTCGAGGTGAGCGGAACGCTCTTCGCCTCACACGTCACCGATCCGGTGGGACTGCGGCGCATCGCCGGTGATACGATGGGCCGCCTGGCGTTCGTCAACGCCGCCGGCCCCACGACAGTGCACGGCGCCGAGCTGTTCGCCGTGTATCACGAAGAGCCGGTCATCGTGACGGCGTACTATGCGGCCACTCGTTCCCGGGAGACCTCCACCGAGACCGGCCGGGTACGCGAATCGCCGCTCGTGCCGCGCGCGAGCGCCGGGCTGGATGCCGCGTTCGAGGAGGACGAATCGGGCACGCGCGTGGGCGTGGAGGCGTTCTACACCGGCCCGCAGGCGCTCGAGGACAATTCGTTTCGCACCGTGTCGCCCGCTTACACCACGGTGGGCGTGCTCGCATCGCAGCGGTTCGGGCACGCTACGGTGTACCTCAACCTCGAGAACCTCACCGGCGTGCGGCAGACTCGCTTCGACCCCTTGCTTCGACCGACGCCCGGCGAGGGCGGTCGACGCACCGTGGATGCGTGGGGGCCGCTGGAAGGCCGGTCGGCGAATGCCGGCGTGCGGATCCGACTATGAGCGACGATGCGGTGCGTCGTCACCCAGACACAACGGACATGCACTGCGCCGCCGCAGCGAGTTGCAATGTCGTCTCCGCCTTCCACCACTCAGTCGCTCAACTCATGAATAATCCAGCTTCCCTCCGCCGTGCTGCCGCCCTGCTCGCCTTCGCGGCGGTCCATGCCACGGGACTCGCCGCGCAGACCACGCGCGATACCATGGTCACCGACACAACGCGGCGGCATCAGACGCTGTTCACTGCCGGCGACCTTGCGCTGGCCGCCGGATTCGCCGGGCTCACGGTCGCGATGTTCCCGGCGGATCGCTCGATCGCCCAGCGGCTCGAGAACGAGAACAGCAAGGCGAATCGGTTCCTCGACCGCTCGGCTACGGGGTTCGAGCTGATCTCGTCGCCGGGTGCGTTCATCATCGGGCCGGCGCTGTACGTCTACGGCCGATATGCCGACCACCCTGGCGTCGAGGATCTCGGCCTGCACGGCACGGAGGCAGTCGTCCTCGCCTCGGGGGTGACTGGCATCCTCAAGGGGCTGCTTGGCCGCTCCCGCCCATACGTCACCGCCGACACCAATCCGCGCGACTTCAAGTTCGGCAAGGGATTTTCTGGCGAGGATCGGTCGTCGTTTCCTTCGGGACATACGACGACCGCCTTCGCGGCCGCGGCCGCGGTGACGAGCGAGGTGCAGCGGATGTGGCCGAAGTACACCTGGTACGTCGCCCCGGTGATGTACGGCGGAGCCACGCTGGTCGGCCTCTCCCGCATGTATCACAACAAGCACTGGGCGAGCGATGTCGTGTTGGGGGCCGGCATCGGGACCTTCAGCGGCATCAAGGTCGTGCGGTACTCGCACGCGCATCCCGCCAACTTCATCGACCGCGTGCTGCTGAAGACGAGCATCGCG
>JALYXJ010000312.1 GCA_030947165.1 Gemmatimonadota bacterium | reverse complement strand
GTGTAAAGGTTCCCTGCTCGGCGATCTCCTTTGCAGCGGCGGCGAAGCCGCCCCAGGCGGCCCGGGCGAGCGCGCCCCCGACACTGATCCGCCGTACGCCCAGGGCGGCGAGCTCGCTCACCGTCGTGAAGTCGCTGCCGACGAGGACGTTCACCGGCTTGGGGGCGACGGCCCTCACCACCACCGTGATCTCGGAAGCGCTGCGAATTCCGGGTGCGTAGAGACACTGCGCTCCAGCGCCGGCATACGCGACGAGCCGGCGGACCGTTTCCGCCAGATCCGGGCGGCCGACGATGAATCCTTCGGAGCGTGCGGTGAGGAGAACCCCCGATCCGCTCGCGTCAATGGCGCGCCGAGCGGCGCGGATCCGCTCGACGGAGAGGTCGAAATCGAAGAGTGGGCTCGCGGGATCGCCCGTGGCGTCCTCGATCGAGAGACCGGCGACGCCGGTGGCCGCCGCCAGCGCGACGTTCGCCGCCACCGCCTCCGGCTCGATCGCGAAGCCGCCCTCGAAGTCGGCATTCACCGGCACATCCACACCGTCGGCGATCGTGCGGAGGTGTCGCAGCGTCTCCTCGAGCGACACCCCATTGTCCGGCCGGCCCATCGACCACGCAAAGCCGGAGCTGGTCGTGGCGAGCGCGCGAAAGCCGAGTTGCGCGAGCAGCCGTGCGCTGCCCAGGTCCCAGGGATTGGGGATCACGAAACAGCCCGACTGGTGGAGCGCGCGAAACTCGCCAATACGGTCGGCGACCGGCATCAGGTGGCCGCCACGTGCACGCGCTCCTTGATGTGCTTGAGGTTCGCGACGATCGTGAACGTCATGATGACGAGCAGCGACCAGGAGCTCCACTTTCCGACGTGCACCGCCGTCCATGCCCCGAGCTGATCGGGATATCGCCACACCCCGAAGAAGGTGCTGATGTTCTCGGCGAGCCAGATGAAGAAGCCGATCAGGAGGAAGGCGAGCAGCAGCGGCATCGTGCGGTCCCGATCGTATGGCCGGAACACGACACTCGTCCGCGCATAGAGCCCGAGGGCGCAGGCGGCGAGATACCAGCGGAAGTCGCCGACGTAGTGGTGGGTGAAGAAGTTCGCGTAGATCGCCACGGCGATCAGCGTCGCCATCCAGTAGGGCGGATGATGTCGCACGCGCAGATCGAACACGCGCCAGGCCTGGATGATGTAGCTGCCCACCGCCAGCTCGTCCCACGTCTCGAGCCCGGTCCACAGCATCCACCCCTGGATCGCCAGCGCGATGAGCAGCAGGAGGTCGTAGCGCGGAACGCCGAGCACGCCAGCGCGCGGGACGGCGAACACCGCGGCGAAGAACAGCGCGACGAACAGGCAGGCGCGCGCTTCCTTCACGATGAAGTAGCCGGCCTCGACCGCCGCACGGCGGATTCCCGACAGCTGAGGCCGCGCTGGGGCGTTCAGGAGGTGGGCGTCGAGCAAACGAATCGGCATAAGGCAAAGCTCGCCAAGAGGAGACTCGCGTACCAGGGTCGAATTTCAGCCGGTCGGAATCGCATACATGCGACCCGCCGGTCTATGTCTTGCTCGCTACACGGTGCACATCCCGCCCTGACAGGCTCGACACATTCACTGGAGGCTCACCATGCAACCTCGACTTACGCAATGGTTCGCGATCGGCACGGTCGCAATCGCCATAGCATGCGCAACGCAGCAACCCGTCGTCACCACCACTACGACGCGTACGACGACCACAACGTCAGCAGGTGACGTCGCGATGAGCAATGCGGGCGGCTATTGGGCAGACTCGGTCGGCGGCACCTGGGTCGATTCCACCGGTGCGTTGTGGAGGGGAGGGCGCGGCGGATTGAGTCTCGGCCTGCAGCCGACCGACATCAGCACGTTGAACAACGCGAACATCGTCGCCCACCTCGCGACCGGGGATTCGCTCGAGGTCGCGCTCTCGCAGTTGGGGGTGGACCGCGCCCAGAACACGACCGTGCGTGAGTTCGCGCAGCGGATGGTCACCGAGCACTCCGCGCATCTCCAGATGAGCCGGCAGATGGCGTCGCAGGGCGGGATCCAGCCCATGCCGTCGCCGGCCGACACCGCCGACGCCACGATGGCGTGGCGGGTCTCGAACCGTCTGTCGAGCACCGCAGCTGGGCCGGAGTTCGATCGGCGGCTCATGCGTGCCGAAGTCGCGATGCATCAGCACATGCTCCACGAGCTCACCACAGTACGGCCACAGGCATCCGGCGCCGCACTCGAGCTGATCGATCACACCCTACCGGTGGTGCGACAGCATCTCTCCGACGCGCAGACCATCTGGCGGCAGGTGGGCGGCGGTATGAACACCAGTACGAACCCGTGATGCAATAAGCGTCCTGACGTCGAAGCGG
>JALYXJ010000309.1 GCA_030947165.1 Gemmatimonadota bacterium | reverse complement strand
GTGTACGCGTCGGCCCTCGCGCGCGGCGACGATGCGGAGGCGGACCGGATCGCGGGGGCCGTCGCGTCGATCCTCGCGATGGTGTGCGCGGTGATCGTACTCGTCGGCGTGCTCGCCGCTCCGTGGGCGACGCAGCTCATCGTCGGCGGGTTTACTGGCGAAACGCTGGAGCTGACGATCCGGCTCACGCGCATCTTCTTTCCCGGCGCGGGCATCTTCGTCCTCAGCGCCTGGTGCCTCGGCATCCTGAACAGCCACCGCCGGTTCTTCCTGTCGTACGTCGCGCCCGTGTTCTGGAACGTGGCCATGATTGCGGCGCTCGTGGCGTACGGTCCGCGACGGGGCGAGGTGGAGCTGGCGGTCATCCTCGCCTGGGCCTCGGTGATCGGGGCGGCGCTGCAGATGGGGGTGCAGCTGCCATCCGTGTTCAAGCTTCTGCGTCATCCGCGCTTTCGCCTCGACTACGCCTATCCGCCGGTGCGCGAAGCGGTGCACAACTTCCTTCCGGCGTTCGTCAGCCGAGGGGTAGTGCAGCTCAGCGGATTCGTCGACATCTGGCTCGCGAGCCACATCCCGGTGAACGGGGTGGTGACGCTCCTGCAGAACGCCCAGACGATCTACCTCCTCCCCATCAGCCTGTTCGGAATGTCCGTGTCCGCCGCCGAGCTCCCGGAGATGTCGCGCGACACGGGGACGGGGACTGCCGCCTTCGAGCGACTGCGCGCTCGCCTCAATGCGGCGCTGCCGCGCGTGGCGTTCTTCGTCGTGCCGAGCGCCATCGGATTTCTGGTCCTCGGCGAAGCGATCGCGGGCGTGCTGCTTCAACACGGGAAGTTCACGCACACCGACAGCATTCGCACCTGGGCGATCCTCGCTGGATCGGCGGTCGGTCTGGTGGCGAGCGCTCTCGGCCGACTCTACTCGTCCACCTTCTACGCGCTGCGCGACACGCGCACCCCGCTGCGATTCGCCATCGCGCGCGTGATCCTCACGGGCGTGCTGGGGTGGTTCTTTGCCTTCCCTCTCCCGCTGCTCCTCGGACTTCCGGCATGGACCGGGGCGGCGGGGCTCACGGCGTCGGCGGGGATGGCCGGCTGGCTGGAGTTCCTGCTGCTGCGCCATTCGATCACGGCGCGCATCGGACCGACCGGCATCGCGCGTGGCGCGCTGCTTCGGCTGTGGGCCGCCGGGCTTCTGGCGGGTGGCGCGGGGTGGGGGGTGATGCAGGTCATGGATCCCGCGCACCAGATGATCCGAGGCTTCGTGGCGATTGGCGCGTTTGCCATCGTGTACGGTGTGGTCACGCTTGCGCTCGGCGTCCCCGAAGCGCGTGGGCTGGTGAGCCGCGTGCTGCGCCGCTGATCGCGAACGTCTGCTGGACGGACGGGGTATAATTCTCCATGCCCGTCGCGCAGTCGATCCTCGACAAGGTTCCGCACCTCCCCGAATCCCCGGGCGTCTATCTCTGGAGAGACGCCGAGGGGAAAGTGTTGTATGTCGGGAAGGCCAAGCGGCTGCGCTCGCGTGTGCGGAGCTACATCGCCAGCGACCATCGCGAAAGCGTGAAGACGCGAGCGCTGATGCAGCAGGCGGAGGCCCTCGACACCATCGTGGTGCCCACCGAAGCGCACGCGCTGGTGCTCGAGGCGAACCTGATCAAGGAGTACAAGCCGCGATTCAACATCGCGCTGCGCGACGACAAGTCGTACCCCTACATCAAGGTCACCGTCCAGGAGCCGTTCCCGCGCGTGTGGGTGACCCGCCGCCTCCAGAACGACGGCGCGCGCTACTTCGGGCCATACACGGACGTCGGCGCCATGCGCCGCGCCCTGGATGTGGTGAAGCGCCTCTTCACCGTGCGCTCGTGCAACTACGACATGCCCAAGCAGATGCCCGAGCGACCCTGCCTGGACTACCACATCGGGCGATGCAAGGCGCCGTGCATTCTCGCGCAGACGCAAGGCGAGTATGCCGCGATGATCGACGAGGTGCTCGACTTTCTGGGGGGCAAGCCCGACGAGGTCGTGCGGAAGGTGAAGGAGCGGATGGCGCTGGCTGCGGAGTCGCTCGACTTCGAGCGGGCGGCGCAGCTCCGCGACGCGCTCACCCATCTCGAGCAGATGGAAGAGCCGACCATCGTCGTGGAAGTCGAGGGCGGCGACCGCGACGTGGTCGGCTACGCGCGCGACGGTGACGATGCCGTCGTCGCCCTGATGCGCATCCGCGGCGGCAAGCTGCTCGCGCGCGACCACCAGTTCGTGTCCAACATCGAGGGCGAGTCGGATGCCTGCGTGCTCGAGGCGTACCTCGCCGGCCCCTATCGTCTGCTGCACGAGCGCGCCCAGGAGCTCGTGTTGCCGTTCGAGATCGAGGAGCGAGAGGTGCTCGAGGAATCGCTGGAGCGCACCCGCATCCACGTGCCGCAGCGGGGCCCGCGACGCGAGCTGGTGGAGCATGCGCGGCAGAACGCGCGACACCTGCTGGAGGAGGCGCGGCTGACCGGCGACGAGCCGACCGACGAGCGCGCCGGCGATCCGGTGTACGAGCTCCAGCGCCAACTCGGGCTGCAGCGCGTCCCGCGTTCGTTCGTGTGCTTCGACATTTCGCACGCGCAGGGGACGGACACCGTGGCGGCGTGCGTATGGTTCCAGAATGGTCGCCCCCATCGCGGCGAGTACCGCAAGTTCAAGGTGAAGTCCGTCGAAGGGATCGACGACTTCGCCTCGATGAACGAGGTGGTGGGTCGGTACTTCTCGCGGCGCGTGGAGGAAGGACGACCACTGCCCGACCTCGTGTTGATCGATGGGGGCAAGGGACAGCTCAACGCCGCCGCCGAGGCGATGAACGCGCTCGGGCTCGAGGCGATCCCGCTCGCGAGCCTCGCGAAGCGCGAAGAGGAGATCTTCGTGCTCGGCCGCAGCGAATCCATCCGGCTGCCGCGCCGGTCGCCCGCGCTGCGCATGCTCCAGCAGGCGCGCGACGAAGCGCATCGCTTCGCGATCACCTTCCAGCGGAAACGGCGCTCGGTGCGTACGATCACGTCTGAGCTGCTGCGCATCCCGGGGATCGGGGATAACAAGCGCCGCCTGTTGCTCACGACGTTCGGGAGCGTGCAGGCAATTCGCGAAGCCACACCGGAGCAGATCGCGGCTGTCCCCGGTTTTTCCGTCAAGAGTGCCCAGTAGATCCTCGAGTCGCTCCGGGCGAGCGATGCGCTCGCGCCCGGCCCCGCTCCGAGGATCGTGCACGCGGATCGCGACGCGTCCGCGTCCATCGAGCCGCCCACCTCTCCCCCTTCCGACTCCGAGCTCCCGTGAGCACCTGGCACCTCGACTGTT
>JALYXJ010000265.1 GCA_030947165.1 Gemmatimonadota bacterium | reverse complement strand
CTCTCGAGGCGCCCCGTCTCGTGTTACGCAAAGTGAGCGCTGGTTCTCAGCCGCCGACCTTCGTCACGTTCTCGGCCGCCGGGCCCTTCTGGCCCTGCACGATCTCGAACTCGACGGCATCACCCTCTTGCAGGGACTTGAAGCCGCTGCCCTGAATGGCCGAGAAATGCACGAAGCAATCCTTCTGGCCGTTGTCGGGCGTGATGAAGCCAAAACCCTTCGCGTCGTTGAACCACTTCACTTTGCCGGTGGTACGCATTTCCGAACTCCCGAGCTGTGTTTGTCCGGGAAGCGGAAACCGCTGTACCCTGACAAGTAAACTTGTCACGGGCGCACCGTGCGCGCGTGATGGGCTCTCGCCCATCCACCTCATAAACAGAAACCCGGGCAGCTTCGCCCGGGTTCTCGCTGGATCGGGTGGCACCAGAAGATAGTGCGCACCCGGCGCAGGACGCAATAGTGGGGCGGACAGCAGGTTAGCCGGTCCCCCCCGAGCCCTCAGACCGCCGGCTGTGGCTCGGCCGAGCTCTCGACACCCGCTGTGACAGCGACGCCGCGTACATGCTCCACGAAGATCAGTTGCACCAGCCGGCTGGCCTGCTTCACGTACTCATCGTGGTGCCGCTCCCCGACCTCGCCGATCTGCGCCAACTGCTGGTTGCCGAGCGCCTTGCCAGCCTCGCGAAAGGTCTTGAACGTATCCTCGCTCTGCCGAGCCAGGACGATGTCCTCCACCAGCCGCAGGAAATCGCTCTCCCGAGGGATGTCGGCAAGATTCTTGGCCTTACCCATGATCCTTCCGACCACCTTCTTCCCGAAGCCGGTGTCCCCTCCGAGCTGCTCCTGGTACTGCTCCAGCATCCGCTGATGCTCCTGCATATTCGGGATGTGTGCGGAGCACAAGTCACGGAAGCGCGAGTCGTCCGCCTGCTTCTCGTGATCGATCAGCGAATCGAGCAGGGTACGGTGCTGCGCGACCGCGTTATTCACCTGAGCCTTCAGGAAGTCGATGCCCCGGTCCATGTCATCCTCCTCGTGTATTCGCGTGGGATTCTCCGACCGGGTGCAGGATATGGGCCATGCGGGGACCCCGGATTTCGCTGCCCGGAGCTCAGGGCCCTGCTATCTGGACGTCGCTCACCCAGTACTCCGTCTCGCCGAAGCAGGACGTCGGAATGCCCTTGTGCTGATGGTAGACGAGCGCCGTCCGCTTGCCCGTCTGGATGGCATTCTTGATCAACGAGGCCACAGAGTCGCTGCGCACGCTGAACTGAAATTTCTCCGGCATGGTGCCGGGAAGGTTCACCATGGCCAGCTCCCCCTCCCACGTCTTACACAGCCACCCCTTCTGCGAGAACTTCTGCACGTAGCCGGCGCGCTCCCCGGTGGAGTAGCTCCAGTTGAGGACGACCACCATGTAGAGCGCGACCAGCGCGATCGGCGTCAGCAGAATGGTCACCCAGCGCAGTCGGTGGGTTCGCCTCGGCTGAACGGTGTCACCAGGCGAGCTCTTCAGGTCATCGGGCATTCTGATCTCCGTCTGTCCAGGGATGGGGTCGCGACCCCAGGTGCACTCATCGCGCCAGCGCACGCTATCCCGTTGGCTGGCGCCAGCCTGTAGCTTTCACCGTACTCTTCCGGGATTGATGGTAGTGCCTTTCGCCGCGCGCAGACAGACGGTGACGACGATGGTCGGCGATGTTCCCGTGAGCAGCCGTGAGCCGATCGTCGTGCAGTCCATGACCAACACCGACACGGCAGACGCCAGGTCCACCGCCGGCCAGATCGCGGAGCTCGCGCAAGCCGGCTCGCAGCTCGTGCGCGTGACCGTCAACAACGAGGCTGCCGCGGCCGCTGTGCCGGAGATCGCGCGGCGGGTAGTCGATGCCGGCGTCGATGTCCCGATCATCGGCGACTTCCACTACAACGGTCACCTGCTGCTCGCCAAGCATCCGGCATGCGCTCGTACGCTCGACAAGTATCGCATCAATCCAGGCAACGTGGGAGGAAAACGGCGGGACGAGAATTTTCGAACCATCGTCCAGATCGCCATCGAGCATGGCAAGCCCGTGCGAATAGGGGTCAACTGGGGCTCGCTCGACCAGGATCTCCTCACCGCTATGATGGACGAGAATGCGCGCCGTCCCGAGCCCCTGGAGGCGCACGAGGTCTACATCGAAGCCATGCTCGAGAGCGCGATCCGCTCGGCGCAACTCGCCGAGGAGACCGGACTTGCCCACGACCGCATCATCCTCTCGGCCAAAGTCTCGGGCGTGCAGGATCTGGTCGAGGTGTATCGCCGTCTCGCTCAGCGTTGCGACTATCCTCTCCACCTCGGCCTCACCGAGGCCGGATTGGGAACGAAGGGCGTCGTCGCCAGCACGGCCGGTCTGGCCATCCTGCTGGGTGAGGGCATCGGCGACACGATCCGCGTCTCCCTCACGCCGCGCCCCAATGGCGATCGGACCGAGGAGGTGCAGGTGGCGCAGCAGATTCTCCAGTCACTCGGCCTCCGCAGCTTCATCCCCCAGGTCACGGCGTGCCCGGGCTGCGGTCGCACGACGTCGACCTTCTTCCAGCACATGGCCGAGGATATCCAGACGTATCTGCGCGATCAGATGCCGGCGTGGCGCGCCATGCATCCCGGGGTCGAGACAATGCGCGTGGCGGTGATGGGCTGCATCGTCAACGGTCCTGGCGAATCCAAGCACGCCGACATCGGGATCTCCCTCCCGGGAACCTTCGAGGACCCCAAGGCGCCGGTCTACGTGGACGGGAAGCTCTCCGTCACCCTCAAGGGGGAGCGGATCGTGCCGGAGTTCCTGGAGATCCTGGAGGGGTACGTGGCGAGGAAGTATCCGGGGTAACGCGCCGCGCGGCCCTCAGGCGCGCGGCGACATCGAACAACGCGAGCCGCTCGGCGCAATCCGCCGCCGTCTGCCCCTGCTTGTTCTCGACTGCCGGGTCCGCTCCGCGAGCAAGGAACAGCTCGGCGATCTCCATTGCGAGCGCCTCGTCTGTCGGAGGCAGCCACATGAGTGGCGTGTGGCCGCCGGCGACGATCTTCGCGCCCTCGGGCTCGGCGTTGAGCAGCTCGCGCACCCGCTCGACGTTCCCCGCGTAGGTGAGCTCGAACAGATCTCGACTGTAGCGGCCCAGGAGCGCGATCATGCGCGACTGCTGCGCATACACCGCGGCCCCCAGGGGCGTGTTCCCCCAATTCGATTCCACAGGGTCGATCTCCGCTCCGCGCTCGATGAGAAGCTCGGCCACGCGCAGCGAACCAGCGTACGCCGCAATGTGCAGCGGACGCTCAGCGCACTGATTCTGCACATCGGCATTCATTCCGAGCGCCAGCAGAAAAGCGACGACGTCCGCGCGGTCGCGCTTCGCCGCCTCGAACATCGCTTCTTGAGAGCGTAGATACTCCGGATGCCCATCGAGGTACTCGCGCGCTGCCTCGTGCTCGAGGCGAAGACACGCTGCGACGAACGACTCGATCCCTTCCAGGACAGGCACCCTCGGTATCGCTCCGTGCCTCTCCAGGAGGTCCGCCATCTCGGTGTTCCCCCTGCGTACTGCCTCCTCGTACAGCGTGCGCTGCGACAATCTCGGATCCCGCGCTGGAGCCGCGTTCGGGTTCGCTCCATGCGCCAACACCCACTCCGCGAGCTCTAGGTCGTCCTGCGCGACCGCAAGATCGAGATGCCAGCGCGCGCCAGACCCGTAACCGCCCATGTCGAGCATCGACCACTCCGGATCATCCCAATCTGCCTTGCGCCCCAGCTTCATGGCGTGCGCATGGATCAGCTCGAGGAACCAGAGCACGTTGCCGTGAAAGTGGATGTTGTAGATGACCTGCATGTCGTATGGCTCGGCGCCGCGCTCCAACAGGAGCCGCACGAGTGCATCGCGCTGCGGGTGAGGCGGCCGGTTTTCTTCCCCTTCACCGATGGCACCAACGAGCGGTGAGTAGCGGCTGTCTCCCGCCATGAAATACACGTTCGGATCCGCGCCCCGGTCGAGCAATGCGCGCGCGATGGCCACCGCGTTGTCATTCGCCGCCGGGAGTGGGAGTCGGGTGAAGCAGAGGTACAGCAGCGGCTCCCAGCCTTTTGGACCGAGCTCTCTCGACAGGTCGCCGATATGGCCGGCGCGCGCACGATCGGGGCTCGCCGTCGAACTTTTCTCCGTTGCGGTGCTAGGTCGTTCGGCGAGCACCCGCTCGACTGTCGCGATATCCCCGCACACCACGGCTGTGGAGAAGCTGTCGTGGGCAATTTCCGGATAGCGCGTCAGGATGCGCATCGCGGTATGCCGCGCGCTGACGTGCTCGGGACCACCTCTGACGTGATGATCGGGACACGCGTTCTCGAGAAACCACGCCACATGCTTCGGGTGGCTGTCATCGGCCTGCTGAGCGCTGGAGACCACTCGCTCGCTCCTACCCGTACCGCTCCAACCCGGCGACCACCGCTCGCAACTCCTCCATGATCTCCCCGGAAAAGCCGATCTCGGTCAGCCGGTCAGACACGCGGCGATACCACCGGATGGTCCCCTCGCGCCCCTGCGTGAACCGCTTCCAGACCATCTCCGGAAATTGGGTGCGGCGCAGGTCGGTGAGGATGCTGCTTCCGTTGTGGATCTTGTCCGCCGCGCATACCCAGCGCGCGCGCTCGTTAGTCCGCTCCAGACGCTTCAAGTAGTCGTTCTTCCGGTCCTCCCGGGACAGCTCGACGCCATCGTCGTCGAGCTTGCGCTCGGTCACACCGAGCACCGTCTCGAGCACACCCACGCCGAACTTTTCGCCGATGCGGTCCTCGAGCATTGCTCGCGTGTACGATTCCCGAACGCAATCCTCGATCACGTCGTGCAGGATCCCCGCGACCACGGTCTCCTCATCCTGCCCGTAGCGCGTGAGGATGACAGCCACGTTGGCTGGGTGCGTCAGATACGGCAGCCTGGTTCCCTTCCGCACCTGCTGATCGTGATGCTTCGCCGCGAAGGCGAAGGCGTGGTTGATGCGGTCGGAGTAGCCAGTGGTCATCGAGGTGCGCGAGACAGCGTGAACGCGTCGGTGGGGCCGATAACATAGCAGCCCCGGATGCCCTTGGCGAACGGTGCGTCGCGGCTTTCACAGCACGCCGCGGAGAAGCAGGAGGAAGGGGGCATCGATCGTGAGAAGCGCTACGCCCTGCACCACCACGGCAATCCCGGATCCAACCACACCGGGTCGGCCGCGCGTCCATCCGCGAGCCGTGAGGATCGATCCGGTAAGGATGAAAGCCACATCCAGCACCACCTCCATCCACACCCGGCTCGCGAGCTGCACCGCGGCGACGTACTCGCGGTCGCCCAGCGTGCGCCATGCGAGCGCGGCGAACAGAAGCTCGACCCCTCCCCACAGCGCGCCCTGGAGCGCGAATGCCCGGAGCAGCGGCGCTCGAACTCTGCGCACCGCAAGCGAGACGGCCAGCAGCGCCCCCGCTGACACTCCGAGCGCTCCCCACATCAGGATCCGTAACAGATGAAGCCGCTCGGCCGCCAACAGGGTGTCAGACCACACGCCGGCCGCACCTCATCGCTCGCCGGCGCTCGAGATCACGGCTGCGGCATCCCGTCGTGTCGCGGACGGGGAAGTCTCGATCACCGGCAGCATCGGCTCCTCACCCTCCCAGAGCACCACGCCGCGCACCCGAGCGCCCTGATCGCGCAGCGATCGCAGCATGCGCTGGAGCTCGGCTACCGGAGTCGCTCCCTGTCGCACGCAGACGAGCAGCTGCCGCGGCAATCCCGCCAGCGGAGTGAGCGCACCCGGAGCGTTCACGATCACGCAGTCGTATCGCCGCTCGAGATGCTCCAGCTCCGAGCAGAAGACGTCCAGCTCATCCCGAGTAAGTTTTTTATCGACGAGATCGCCGGCGGGGAGGATGTCCACCGACCGATCGCGGCCGACGACGACGGGCACCAGAGCTTCCGCCCAATCGAGCCTCTGCTCCAGCAGCTCTCCAACCCCCGGACCAGGGCGAACGCCGAGCTGCACCGTGGCCGAGTGCCGAACCATGTCGGCGTCGACGAGCAGTGCCGAGCGGCCTTCATGGGCGGCGGCGGCAGCCAGATTCGCGGCCACGGCAGCCGTTGCGGCGTGCCCATCGCCGGTGATCGCCAGCATCGGCAGCGAGAAGGTCGCGTCGGCAAGCTGACGGTAGAGCGCCGCGTACTCTCCCTTGATCGGATCGATCACCGGGGGAATGTCCCGGTCGGCACGGCGGCGCCGTTGCTCGGGATTGTAGAGAGGTCGGCCAACGCAGGCGAGCACACGCGCGGCCGCGATCAGCTCGGCCTCGCCGGAATCCGCGATGCGCGGGCGTCTGCACTC
>JALYXJ010000168.1 GCA_030947165.1 Gemmatimonadota bacterium | reverse complement strand
CTACACGCCAGCCGGCTCGCGCTCCTCCGCGTACAGATCGTCCACCACGGACTTGTACGTCTTGTCGATCACGCGCCGCTTCACCTTCAACGTGGGGGTGAGCTCGCCGCGCTCGATCGAGAAGTCGTGCTCGAGCAACGCGACCTTCTTGGGTCGCTCGAACTGCGCAAGCCCGCCGAGCTGGCCGAGCACTTCCTTGTCCATCTTCGCGCGGATCGTCGGCATCTCGAGGAGCTGGCGACGGTCGGTCCAGATGATGTTCTTGATCCGCGCGTACTTCTCGACCTGCTCCCAGTTCGGTACGACCAGCACCACGGGGAATTTCCGCTTGTCGCCGATCACGACCGCCTGGCTCACGTACTTGTTCGTCTTGATCAGGCTCTCGATCGGCTGCGGCGCGATGTTCTTTCCGCCGGCGGTGACGATGATGTCCTTCTTGCGATCGGTGATCGCCACGAAGCCGTCCCGGAGCTCCCCGATGTCACCGGTGTGGAACCATCCATCGGCGTCGATCGCCTCGCGTGTGGCGTCAGGCTTGTTGTAGTAGCCCTTCATCACATGCGGGCCGCGGGTGAGGATCTCGCCATCGGCGGCGATGGAGACCTCCACGCCCGGGATGGGCTTGCCGACCGAGCCGATGCGAAACGCGTCCGGGGTGTTCACCGCGATCACCGGCGACGTCTCCGTCAGGCCGTAGCCCTCGAGGATCACCAGACCAGCGGCGTAGAAGAACTTGTTGATCTCGGGCGCGAGCGGCGCGCCGCCCGACACGAAATAGCGGAGCCGACCGCCGGTGCGGGCCTGCAGCTTGGAGAACACGAGCTTCTGCGCGATGCGGTATTGCATCGCCAGCAGCCCCTTGGGCTCACCGCCGCCGAGCTTCACGTCGGCCCAGCGCTCGGCCACCGCGCGCGCCCAGTAGAAGATGCGCTGCTTGACGGCGCCACCCGACAGCGCGTTCTCCAGCACGCGGGCGTACATCTTCTCGTACAGGCGCGGTACCGACAGCACGAGGGTTGGCCGCACGGTCTGCATGTCGATCGGCACCGTGTCGATGGATTCGGCGTAGGCGATCGAGCAGCCGACGTGGAACATCAGGTAATGCCCCGCCATCCGCTCGAAGATGTGCGAGAGCGGCAGGAAGCTGAGCCCGACGTCGCCGGTGGTGTCGAACGGAATCTGCGCCGCCGACGCCATCACGTTCGAATAGAGGTTGTCGTGCGTGAGCATGACACCTTTCGGCTCGCCGGTGGTCCCCGACGTGTAGATCAACGTCGCGACGTCGTCGGGGCGCACGCTCGCGGCGCGTGCCTTGTACTCGGCGCGGCGCGTCTCGTTGTCGACCATCGCGCCCCTGGCCTCGAGCTCGGCGAGCGTCATGTCGGCGCCGGCGTGACGGTCGGCGGCGAAGGTGATCACATGCTTCAGCGTCGGGCACTTCGCGCGCACCTCGGCGAGCTTGGCCGCCTGCGCCGCGTCGCTCACGAAGATCGCGACGGCGCCGGAGTCACGGAGGATGTACGCCGCCTGTTCGGGGGGCAGGTTCGGGTAGAGGGGCACGTCGGTGACCGACGCCGTGACGCAAGCGTAGTCGGCGATTGCCCACTCCGGCCGGTTCTCGGAGAAGATCGCGACGCGGTCGCCGGCATTGACTCCCAGCCCGGCGAGCCCGAGGGCCACGCGGCGCACCCGCTCGGCGAGCGCGCGGCTCGAAATCGGTCGGTACACGCCGTTCACCTTCACCTGCAAGGCATTCGGCTTGTCGTGACGCGCGACCGCATCGACGAAGAGCTGCGACAGGGTACCGGGTGCCGAATTTCGCGGTGCACCGGACGAGATCATCGCTACCTCCGACAGGTTGGAGCGGTCGCCGCAGCGAACCGCGAGATCGACGCGATAATACGGCGCTGTTGGGGGCGAGCGCCACCGAGTGCCAGCTAGTGCTTGGCGATCAGCACGAATCTGAGAGGGCTGCCGGGCAACGGCCGCGCATTGAAGTCGAGCGCGGTGGCCTGAACGACGATGCTGTCGACTCCGGCGCTCACCACCAGGTTGCGCGAGGCGGTGCCGCCAGGTGCATGAGTCGTGTCGACGGCGGTCGTCGAGTCGCGCAGCCGGCCGCCGGCGTCATTCGCCAGCACGGCGCTGCCGGCCGCGGTGGCGGGATAGACTGCAGTAATCGCATACCGCACGATGACGCCGATGACAGGCATCGCGCTGTTGTTCCAGACCCCCGTCACCGTCACCGGCAGCGGTTTGATCGCCGGCAGCGTGAACCCCGAGTCCGCGCCCCCGCGAGCCATGACGGTCGGATGCGGCACGATCGGCAGCGTCGCCGGCGGCGTCTGAAGCCGGTCACCGATGCGCGCCACCAGCTGCACCGACGTCACCGTGTCGGCGGCCTTCACCGTGCCGTCCGCCCCGATGGTGATCTTCGACGGCAGCGTGAGCACCACGTACGTGACCGGCACGCCGAGGATCTCGTTGCCGGAGCGGTCGAACGCCTGCACCCGCAGCGGTGCCACGGCACCGGTGCTGTCGTGCAGGAACGAGTCGGCCTCGACGGCCGGCATCGGCAGCTGAATGGGCGTGATGTACGCGATGCCGTCGGTGAGAGAGGGCACCTCGCCGCACGAAATGGCCGCGACGACCGCGACGGCCGCGCACAGGGTGACCAGAGACGAGCGCGGGGTCATCGCAGCACCGGGTCGAGGATCTCCGCGAGCCGCTCGTAGGCGCGGGCGGCCGGGTCGTCCGGCGAGCGGAGCACGATCGGCTGGCCCGCGGCGAACGCGTCGATGGAGGCCATCGTGCGCGGGATCGAGACGTCGAACACGAGCTCTCGCGGCAGCTGCTCGCGGACGTATGCCGCCACGCGCTGCGACACGTCGTTGCCCTCCTCCAGCATCGTGAGCAGGATGCCGTCGAGCACGAGCGCGGGATTCGACACGGCTGCGTCGCGGACGGCGCGCAGGATCTGCGTCGTGGTCTGCAGCGCCAGCGGCTCGCACTGGAGGGGGACGACGACATGCTGACTGTGCGCCAGCACGCGGCGCGTCACGGCGCCGAGTCCGGGAGGCGCATCCACGATGACGATGTAGCCGCGCTCGCGGGCACGGTCGAACAGGTCGCCGAGGCGCGGCGAGTGCGTCACGTGCGAGGCGTAGCTCTCGTGTTCCGCCAGGTCGCTCACCGAGCCCGCGAGCAGCACGCGTAGCCAGGGAAAGGGGGAGGCGAGCACCACGTCGTGGAGCTCATGCGTGCCGGCGAGGACGTCGGCCAGCCCGGCGGTGCCGGCGTCGGCGGCGATCCCGATCCCGTGGCGAACGGCGCCCTGAGGATCCACGTCCACGAGCAGGGTTTTCCGGCCACGTCGCGCGAGTGCGCTGGCCAGGTTGATCGCGGTCGTCGTCTTCCCGACCCCTCCCTTCTGGCTCACCACGGCGAGGACGGTCCCCACTAAACCTCGGGCTGCTCGGGCTGCTTGGACCGCAGCTGGCCGAGCGTCTGTCGGGCGTGCCGAACCCAGCGATCGGCTTCGGGCCCCGCAGGCGGCATCTCCAGAAATGCCTCGAGATGCGCCGCCGCCTCGGCATGGTCCCCGCGCTTGAGGTGCAGGAACGCGAGCCCGTAGTGCGCGCCGGACAGCTCGGGGTCGAGCTCCAGCGCGCGCCGATACGCGCTCACCGCCTCGTTGAGCCGCCCCGTCCGCGAAAACGCGATTGCCATGTTCTGGAGGATGCGCGGATCGTTCGGATGATCGCGCAGGGCCAGACGGTAGGAGGTGAGGGCCGCGTCGAAGTCGCCCTGACGTTCCAGGGCGAGCGCCTCGTTCAGATAGTCGAGGCGTTGCGGCTTCATGCTACCGTCCGACTTGCCGCCGAGCAGGCGGCTCAACCAGGACATGCGATGCGCAACGGGAGGGGGGCGCCAGGGGCTGGCCGGGCAGTGGATGGGATATCAGGCGCAAAGGTAATTCCCGGGCGCGGCGGGCGGCAACGGCGACCACGGGTTTCCGGGATCCGGACCAGGGACGCGGGACGGCCGAAATCGCGCGGGAAAGGCTCGGCTGCGCGGTTTGGACGGGCTCCGAGAGGCCCTGGAGCGCCCGCGCGCACGCATCGTGCTTCTGCTGTGACGCTGCCGGGCTCACCGCCCGACGTCCCTCCCCCTTCCGGAGCCCCCATGTCCCCACGACGCACCACAGTTGAACAGAACAAGGGGGTCTTCGAGGTCGAATGGCCGCTGTTTGGAGAGCTCTCCCGAGCCCTCGCCCTCAAAGTCGTTCGGGACTACGACCCGGACATCATCGTGGGTGTGGCCACCGCGGGGGTGGTGCCCGGCGCCGTGATCGCCGCGATCCTGGATCGCGAGTTCCACTCCATCGTGGTGAGCCGTCGCTATCAGGCCGAGTCGGTCCGCGAGACGCCGGCCGTGTTCGGCGAGGTTCCGCACGCCGTGCGCGGCAAGCGCGTGCTCCTCGTGGACGAGACCTGCGATTCCGGCGCGACGATGCGCCTGGCCGTGAACGCCGTGGTGAACGGCGGCGCGAGCGAGGTGCGCACCGCGGTGGCGTTCAAGACCGGCGCGTACGAGCCGGACTACCACGCGCTGGCGACCGAGAGCACGATTGTGCTGCCATGGGATCGCGAGGTGTTGTTCCAGGGGGAGCTGGTGCCGAACCCGTTGTATCGCGAGACGATCGGGGGGTAGGCCCGGCGCCTGGAGCAGTGGATGGTCCCGGATGGCTTTCCCTGCCTACAGAGTACTCAGTACGAGGTACGAGGTACGCTCTACCGCCGATTCGGCGCACACCACGAGCCCTCACGCGGCGCCGAATAGCTAGTACGAAGTACCTCGTATCCCGTAGCGAGTACAGCGTACGGCCGGGAAGACAAGCATTGGCCGGGAAGACGCCAGCACTGACGAGAGCGAGTCGCTCGGGCGTTCCCTACGCCGACGAGCTCACCGCCGACTCGTACCCCACTCCGCGGCTCATCTCGTCGTACACCTGCGTCATCACGTCCGTGCTGCCGAGGAGAAAGCGGCAGCGCACGTTGCCGGCGGAGCGACACTCCACTTCCATCACGGCCAGCGGTGCGTCCGCCACGCGGCCGAAGAAGTCGGCGAACATGCCGGCGGACACATGGCAGCTCGGGATCTCGAGACCGCTGCCCGGCGAGGACTCGCCCCAGTCGGCGGAGTCGAGCGTCGCGACCGTGTCGTGCAGCGCGCCGACGCGCAGTGAGCCCCACCCCGCCAGGCGAAAGAAGTCGGTCGCCTCGCGCTGGAAGACATCGACCGACAGCGACTCCGGTGTTCCGAGGCCGCGACCGGAGAGCCATTGGCGAAACGCCTCGAACAGCGCACCGCCGCCGGCGTACCCCGCCTCCTGCAGATACGCCGCAGCCGCGACGCCGGTGTCGCGCATGAGTGCCGTGCGCAGCGCGGTCAGCGTGTCGCGGGTGAGCGCGAGCATGCCGCTGCCGATGAGATCGATGGTCATGGGGGCCATGGTGGTAGTCTGGGCTCTGGACGGATCGAGCGCCAGCGGGGTCACGCCTTGCCCGCGAGGCGCCGCAGCTCGGCTTCGTCGACGGTCCTGACGCCGAGCGCGCGGGCCTTATCCAGCTTGCTGCCGGCGTCCTCACCGACGACGACGATGGACGTCGCCTTGGAGACGCCGCTCGTCACGCGCCCTCCCTGCGACTCGATCAACTCGGTGGCCTGGGCGCGCGACAGCGTCGGCAGCGTGCCGGTCACGACGAAGGTCATCCCCTTGAACGCGCCGCCCGCTGAGACTGACCGCGGCTCGGACATCGTGAGGCCGCGCTTGGCGAGCTTCCGCAAGAGGTCGCGCGCCGAGTCGTCGTGGAAGAAGGCGACGGCGGCGTGCGCAATGCCCTCTCCGATGCCGCGAATCGCGAGAATATCGTCTGCGGACGCCTCGGACAGCGCGTCCATCGTCCCGAAGTGCTTCGCCAGCAGCTGCGCCGCCGTCTGCCCCACGTGCCTGATGCCGAGGCCGAACAATAGCCGTGAGAGCGGCTGCTTCTTCGAAGCCTCGATCGCCTCGAGCAGGTTTTCCGCCGACTTGTCGGCGAACCGCTCCAGTCCCGTTAGCTGCTCGAGCGTAAGCCTGTAGATGTCAGCTACGTCGTGCACCAGCGACGCCGCGATGAACTGCTCGATGCGTGCGTACGACAGGCCGCGGATGTCCATCGCGCCGCGGGACGCGAAATGCACGAGCGCCTCGAGCTGACGGGCGGGGCAGGCGACGTTCGGGCAGTAGGTGGCCGCCTCCTCCTCGTCGCGCTCGACCGGAGTCTTGCACGACGGACAGCGTGAGGGCGGCCGATAGGCCCTCGGCGGGTTCGTCTTGTCGCGCTTTTCGGGGACCGGGCCGATGATCTGCGGAATCACGTCGCCGGCGCGCTTGACCTGCACGACGTCGCCAACGCGGAGATCCTTCGCCTTGATGAGGTCGAAGTTGTGCAGCGTCGCAAGTTGCACCGTCGTTCCGCCGATCTCGACCGCCTCCAGCACGGCGTACGGATTGAGTGAGCCGGTCCGCCCCACGTTGACGCCGATCTCCTTCAACACCGTCTCGGCGATGTCCGGCGCGAACTTCCGCGCGATCGCCCAGCGCGGCTCGCGGCCGCCCACCACCCCCAGCTCGTCCTGAAGCCTCAAGCTGTCGACCTTGACAACGCCTCCATCGATGCCGAAGTCCAGGCTCCCGCGCAGCCGGCTCTCCACATCCTGCGCCCACGCGTGCACCTCCTCGAGCGATGTGAACCGCTGCCGATGGGGCGCCACCGGCACACCCCAGCGCGTCAGCGTCTCGAGCAGCTCCCATTGCGTGGCGAATGGCAGCGAGACCCCAGGCGCAACGGCCACCGTGTACCCATAGAAGCGAAGCGGCCGCGTCGCAGTGATGGCTGGATCGAGCTGGCGCAGCGCCCCGGCGGCCGTGTTGCGAGGGTTGGCGTACACCGGCTCTCCGGCGGCCACGCGCTCCTCGTTCATCTTCTCGAACCCCTTGAACGGCATGTAGACCTCGCCGCGCACCTCAAGCAGCGAAGGCACGTCGCTGCCGCGCAGCCGGAGCGGGACGTCGCGCAGCGTGCGCAGATTGGCCGTCACGTCCTCACCGACCACGCCGTTGCCGCGCGTCGCCCCGGTGATGAGCACGCCGTCCTGATAGGTGAGGCTCACGGCGGCGCCGTCGATCTTGAGCTCGGTCACGTAGCCCACGCGACGCGCATCCTCCCCGACCAGCCGGGCGATGCGCGCCTCCCATTCGTTCAGCTCCGCCTCGTCGAAGGCGTTGCCGAGCGAGATCATCGGCACGAGGTGCGTGTGCTTGGCGAGGGCGCTGGCCGGCTCGGCGCCCACGCGCATGGTGGGCGAGTCGGGGGTGCGCAGCCCGGGATGTTCGCGCTCGATCGCCTGCAGCTCGCGAAACAGCTTGTCGTACGCCGCGTCGCTGAGTGTCGGGCGGTCGAGCACGTAGTAGTCGTACGAGGCCTGGTGGAGCAGCGCGCGCAGCTCGGCAGCACGGTGCTCGGGCGAAACGGTGGGCATGGAGGTGCGGGCTATCCCTTGGCCTCTTCCTCGAGCACCTGCATGGCGACCGTCACCAGCCGCTCCAGCTCCTCGTCGGCCGCCTTGGGGAGCAGGGTCTCCGCCCAGGTCTGCTCCTCGCCTCGCGCATACCGGTCGAACAGTCGACGCACGAAGCCGACGAGTGCGATGCGCTGCAGCTCGGCCTTCCGCTGCGCGATGCTGACGTCCTTCTGGCTGTGCAGCAGCGACTCGAAGCGATGCGCATTGCGCAGGGCCTTGGCGGTGAGCGAGGCGACGGTCTGGCAGAAGCGGACGTCTGCCTCGCTGAACGGCTCGGCGTCGCGCTCGGTGCGCAGGAAGATCGCGCCGATCACCGAGCCCTCCCAGCGGATCGGCACCACCACGATGGAGCGCACGTTCCGGACGTCGAGCTGCGACTTGATGCTGCGCAGCATCGGGTCGTTGGCGGCATCGGGAATGAACACCGTCTCACCGCTCTCGAAGGCGCGCTTCAGCTCGGGGTAGCGGTTGAGATCCACGACGAGGTTGCGGATCGTCGGGTCCTCGTAGCTCGCCACGAGGCGCACTTCGTCCTTGTCGCCCGACAGGAAGATCGCGCAGCGATCGAGCCCGAAGGTGCCGCCAAGCTTGCGGGCGATCGTCTGAAGCACGTCCACGAAATGGAGCGACGCGGACACTTCCTGGAGGATGTCGACGATCGCGGCGAGATGATCGCGCTCGCGCTGCAGCTCCGTGACGCGCGCGCGAAGGCGCGCGAGCTCGTCACCGCTGGGAGGGGTCTCCGGAGTCGCTGGCGGAGAAGTCGGGGCGGGGGGCAGCGTCTGCTCCATCGTTCACGGTTTTGTGCGCGTTGAACTCCTCACCGTCGAAGCGGATCACGCGGTTGCGACCCGTCTCCTTGGCGACATAGAGTGCGTCGTCGGCCGTGCGCACGAGTGCGTCGCTCTCCTGGATCTTCGGGTGCGGCCACCCCGACACGCCGAAGCTCGCCGTGCGCTGGAGGGTGCCCCCGTCGAACGTGAATGTATGAGCCTCGATGTGTTTCCGCACCCTCTCCGCGAACGTGACGGCGGCGTCGAGCACCGTGCCCGGGAGCAGGAGCATGAACTCCTCGCCGCCGTACCGCCCGACGCGGTCGATCTCGCGCGCCTCGTCCTTGAGGATCCTGGCGAGAGCCTTGAGCACCTCGTCCCCCGCCTGGTGGCCGTAGGTGTCATTGACGCTCTTGAACTTGTCGAGATCGCACATCACGAGCGAGAACGGCTCGTTGAGCCGCTGCGCGTGCTGGAACATCTCGTCGATGCGCTCGTTGAGATGCCGGCGGTTGTCGAGCCCCGTGAGACCGTCGGTCTGCGACATGTGGCGCAGCCGCTCGTTCACCTCCAACAGCTCCTTCTCACGTTCCTCGAGCGCCTCCTGCAGGCGCTTGATGCGCAACATGGAGCGGAGGCGCGCCTTGAGCTCGGCGAAGTCGATCGGCTTGGTGATGTAGTCGTCGGCCCCCGACTCCAGCCCCTGGACCTTGTCCTCGGTGGAATCGAGGGCGGTCTGCATGATGATGGGGATGAACGGCAGGGACCTGTTCCCCTTGATCCGGCGCGCGACCTCCATGCCGTCGATCTCCGGCATCATGACGTCGAGGAGGATCAGGTCGGGCGGCGTGCTCTCCACGTGGGCGATGGCGTCGGCCCCGTTGTAGCAGGCGTCGGTGGCATAGCCCCAGCTTTCGAGGCGCACACGCAACACTTCGATGTTGTCCTCGTGGTCGTCCACCACCAGGATGCGCGCGCGCGCGTCGGCCCGCTCGGCGACCACGGGCGTGCGGGTCGCGACGGGCTTGGCGACCGTCTCTATGGGCGCCTCGGCGTCCACGAGCGCGGTCGCGTGACCGGGCTGGGATTCAACGGACATTCTGGGTGACGTCCTTGCCGAGGAAGCGCTGCACCTCGGCGACGACGGCGCGTGGCTCGCACGGCTTGGCGAGATACCCGTCACACCCGACCTCCATGGCCTTCTCGCGGTCCGACGCCAGGGCATGGGCCGTCAGGCCGATGATCGGGATGGAGATATCCATCAGGATCAGGTCGGGCTTTTCGGCGCGTGCCTTGGCAATCCCCTCTTCCCCGTTCAGCGCCTCACTCACTTCATAGCCGAAGTGGCGCAGAATCGTGGAATAGACGATGCGGTTGTCTTCATTGTCCTCGACGAGCAGGACGGTCTTTCCATTCTTAGCCATCATGGCCTCATACCGCTGGCACGTGGTTGGGACCGCGTCCGAGGCCCGCGGGGGAGTGGCGGGCACCAGGGCGTCCGGCGACTACGGCACACTACCCCTCGGGACGGGACGCCGCGCGTCGACCTGAGGGACATTCTTTCCATCGCGCAATCGCACTGCTTGGACGCAAGTTCCAAACCACCACCGACCTTCACAATACGCTTCCCATGTCCTACGCTGGACCATCGCGGGGCGCCGGCTCGGCCCGCACCGCTCGCTCCTCACGCACCGCCTCCACGGCCCACCGCACGTCTGGTGCGCGGGCAACGGCTGCCACCCCATCATCGGACGGGCTGGAGACCGACTGGGGCCAGAT
>JALYXJ010000241.1 GCA_030947165.1 Gemmatimonadota bacterium | reverse complement strand
GGGGGGGGGGATGCGGCTGCGGGCGAGGGGGAGAGAGCGCGCCCGCTCGAGTCGGCGCTCACGACCGCCACGGGAGGAGCAGGGGCGGCCACTGGCTGTGTGCGCTGCTCGAGATCGGAGCGCAGCTCCTGGAGACGGCGCTGACTCTGACCCGTGAGCTCCTGCACGGCGATGAGCTGTTGGCCCATCGCGTACAGGTCACCGCGCACGTCCCCCTGCATCTTCGCCAGCCGGGCGTTGAAGACCCGCAACGAGTCGCCGATCCCCCCGAGCGTCTGGATCACCTGCGCGATCTGGGTCTGGTGCGCGGAATCGGCCTGCGCCCGCTCCGTCCGCAAGGTCGAGATGTCGCTCTGCAGCAGTCGGACGTCGTCTCGAGTGGCGAAGCACGCGCCGCTGGAGAGGACGGCGACCGGCAGCAGAACCGACCGGAGGCGGCTCATGGACGAGCCGCCGCGGTGATCTGGTCTCCGCCCGCCGTGATCTCGAATTCCGCGCGGCGATTCTGCGCCCACGCGGCCTCATCGTGGCCCGGCGCGGCGGGACGCTCCTCCCCATAGCTGATGATGTCGAGCCGGGACGCGTCCACACCGTGGTCGCTGAGATACCGCTTGGCCGCGGCAGCCCGGCGCTGGCCGAGCGCGAGGTTATACTCGTCCGAGCCTCGCTCGTCCGTGTGGCCCGCGACCCGGAGATGCACTCCCACGTTGGCCGCGAGAATGGCGACCTTCTGGTCGAGAGCGGAGCGAGCGGCGTCGCTCAGCGCGTCGCTGTCGTACTCGAACAGGATATTCGCGGTGAGGGTGGAACGCGTCTGCGCGAGCGCCGCTTCGCGCTGCTGCTTCATCCGGTCTGTCTCCGCCTGCGCACGAGCTGCCGAATCACGACGCATCTGCTCGGCGCGGGCCATCGAATCCTGACGCGCACGCTCACGGTTGATGCTGTCCTGATTGATCGTCGGCACCGGCGCCGGGGCAGGCACCGGCTTCTTGGGGCACGCGGTGAGGGCAATCGTGGCTGCGATCATCGTGAGCAGCGGGCGGTGACGGTGGGACATGGTTCCTCTCAGGTACGGGATGGTGCGGTCATGCGTGTCGTTTCTCTGGTGCCTGCGATGACATTTCCGACCCTACGGTGCCGCATCAGCGAGCCGTCGCGACCAGGCTGCGAGCCGCGAGCCTGGAGAGCGGGTGAGCTGTCGCGTTCGTCCGGACTCGATGTCGAGCACCACGAGTTGCTTGGCCCCGCTGCGCGATGAGGTGAACACGAGATGGCGGGCATCCGGCGCCCACGACGGATCCTCATTGACTCCGTCGCTCGAGAGCTGCTTCACGCTCCGATCCCGGAGCGAGATCGTCATGATCTGAAAACGCCCTCCGAGCTGGGACTGAAAGGCGATCAGGCGGCCGTCCGGCGACCAGGCGGGATTCGAGCGATAGCTCTGATCGCCGTAGTTGAAGGTTGTCAGAAGCTCCGCATTGGAGCCGTCGATATCGGCGGTATAGATCTCCGGGTGGCCGGACCGTCCCGCCGTGAACGCCAGCCGCCGACCGTCCGGACTGAATGACGGAGAGACGTTGTCGGTCCCGCGGGACACGGTGATCCGGTGACCGGGCCCGCTTCCCGTGCCGTCGGTGGCCATCAGATCCGTTCCCGTTTCCTCGCCATGAGCGTAGAGCAGTGTCGCGCCGTCGGGTGAGAATTCGGGCGTAATGTTGAGTCCGCGCGTCGTGCCGGGGACCACCCGTCCCTGTCGGCTCCCGAGATCTCGAAGAAGAATCTGTGTGCCGCGCTCGCCGAAAGCGCTGTAGGCGAACGCGCGACCGTTGGGATGCCAGGCGGGGGACATCGCACCCCCGCCTTCCGTCATCGCTCGATCCCCGGCGCCATCGCTGTCTATAACGTATATCCGGCCCTCGCGCGCGTACAGGACGCGACTCCGCGCGATCCCCCGCGTTCCGGTGATCCACGCTTCGATCTCGTCCGAGACCCCGTGAATGCTCGACCGCCACTCGGGGGAGTATGCCGGCGTCGCGAGCGGGAACTCCTTGACGCGCGCCACCTGCCGGGCCGTGACGTCGTGAAGGGCGACGTGCAGGGAGCCCGGGGTCAGGGTGGCCTGGACGATCGCGGCCGCGCCGAGCGCCTTCCAGAGCGGATAGTCGAGCGTCCCCGCTGCCGCGCGCGCCACCTCGGCGGCGCTGCTTCCCTCGGCCGCGATCACCGCAATGCGATCGCCGTAATCGAGGTCACGCTGAAGGATCGCACGGACGCTGTCTCCCCCGTCGCCTCTCACGGGAAGGACGACGACACCGGGCTTGGTGCCCGGCTCGTAGGTGAGGCCCAGCCGGATGCCGCGAGACGCCGTGTCCTGCGCCGCGGCGGATCGCGCGAGAATTGGAGCGAGGCACGCGGCGATCATCAGACGACTGCGAAGTGAGGCCCCGATCACCGAAGCACGCGCGGGTCGAAGCTGAAAATCACGGGCAGGACATCATCGGTAAAGCCATCGGGGAGAGGACCGAATGCGCGCGAGTTACCCGCATCCTCGATCGCGCCCTGCGCTTCCAGATCGAACGCGTAATTTCCCGACCGACTGACGAAACGCATTCCGGTGACCGAGCCGTCCCGTCGAATGAGAAAGAGGATCTCGGCGCGCGTCACGACATTGGGCGGAGCGTGAAACCGCAGCACGACCTGTCGAATGATGTTGTCCTTGTACCCGGAGTAGGGAAACTCGATCCCTTCGGTGCGCACAGTGGCGACATCGGTGCCGCGTGCGCCCGTGGGTCCGCCGCCCGCGATCGGCGGCGGCGTGGGGCGCGACGTGTTGGGCGTCGCCGGAGCGGGGGTGGTCGCCGGTGGAGGCGAGCGCGTCTCCGGCGCGCGAACGGGTGCGGGCGGCAGAGGATCGGGAGGGGCGACGCGTTGTGGCCGAGGGGGGAGCGGCGATGGAGTCGGCGGCCGTTCGGCTGGGGCGGGTCGCACTACCCCCAACGCCCTCGGACCGGCGGGGGCAGCCACGAGATCCACGCGATACATCGGAGGACGCACGATGCTTGGCGAGCCACGAGATAGCAGGAACATCACCGTCGCGAAGACAGCGTGCACGGCGACGGAGACACCGAGTGGAGTGCGCAGCTGCGATCGCCATGCCGGATCGCTCCTCATCATCGCCGGACATCCTCGGGCTCGGCAACCAGACCGACGTCGGACACGCCGTTGCCCCGCATCACCGCCAGCACCTTCACGACCAATCCATAGTTCACGTTCTGATCCGCCCGCAGGTAGAGGCCCTGCTTCCCGCGGCGGGACGCGAGCGCGGCGAAGCTCGCCCGAAATTCCTCGTAGGACAGACGGGTCTCGTCCACATAGATGTCGCCGCCCCGAGTGACGGTCACGACCATTCCGTTGCGCGATTCGAGCGGCCGCGCCTGGGCGCGGGGGAGCGACACATCGACTCCTCCCTGAAGCATCGGCGCGGTGATCATGAAGATCACCATCAGCAGCATCATGACGTCGATCAGGCTGACGACGTTGATGTCGGCGTTGAGCGGCAAGCCACCCCGCCTGCGCCGGCGGGCCATCTAGATGCGCCCTTCCCGCACCATCAACGCGATGATCTCGGCGCCGAAGCTCTCGAGGGCGCCGTCGAGACGATTGAGGCGATTGGCGCAGAAGTTGTACCCGAACACAGCCGGAATCGCGACCGCCAGAGCCGCCGCTGTTGCGGTAAGCGCTTCGGCCACTCCCGGTGCGACCGCGCCGAGGTTGCCGGAGCCACTCACCGCGATCCCCACGAATGCGTCGATCACTCCGAGCACCGTGCCGAGCAGGCCGATGAGGGGACTCACCGAGCCGATCGTCGCGAGCCAGGGAATGAAGTGGCCGAGGCGCTCCCGCTCATCCGCCGACTCCGAGTCCAGAACGAGACGTAGCGCCTCGACCTGCGAGCCGGTGAGCGGCGCAGCCTGCGGATCGCGCAGCGCGCCGGGCTTCATCTCGGCAAAGAAGTTGAGCGCGCGTCGAAGGACGCGACCAAAGGGGCTGGCGGCGCCCTGCTCCCCTGCCACCAGGTCGCGGACCCCTTCGAGGTCGGTGGCTCGCTCGAAGTCCGCGACGAACGCGCGGCCGGCGGCCTCGACCGTGCGGAATTCGCGCCACTTGAGAACCATGATCCCCCAGCTCGTCACCGACAACAGCGCGAGAAAGACGAGAACCCCCTTCGTCACGGCGCTGGAGTGGGAGACCATCTCCCATGCGGAGGTCGGTACTGCCCCCGCGAGCTGCGCCAGGAGTGACATCATGCCTCTCCTCCGGCGCTCGCGCCGGCGAACCACTCGAAGGCCCGACGGAGGCCTTCCGCCAGTGGAACTTCGGGTCTCCAGCCCAACCCTCGCGCCGCCTTCACGATCTCCACCGCCGAGCGAAGCTGCTCTCCCGGACGGGCGACCGCGTGCTCGACGACGCTTCGTCTCCCCGCGACCTCGCCGATCAAGCGCGCAAGCTCGAGCACGCTCGTCTCGACCGACGTGCCGATGTTGAACGAGCGGGAGTCCACACCGGCCATCGGGGGCAGTGCGATGTCCGCTGCCAGCACGTTGGCTCGAGCGACATCCTCGACATAGACATAGTCGCGGGTCTGACGGCCGTCCCCGAAAACCGTGAGCGGCTTCTGCTCGAGGACCCTGTTGCAGAAGATCGAGACGACTCCAGCCTCGCCGTGCGGGTCCTGGCGTGGACCGTATACGTTGGCGTAGCGGAGGGTCACGCTCTCCAGGCCATGGACACGCGCGTAGTAGCCGAGGTAGTACTCGACCGACAGCTTCGCCGCGCCGTAGGGAGACTGCGGATTCTTGGGGGCGTCTTCGGATGTTGGCGGCTCGGCGAGATCGCCGTAGATCGCGCCTCCGGTGGACGAGAAGACGAATCGCGTGCCGGCACCGGAGCACCGGATGGCCTCCAGAAGATTCAGCGTCCCTTCGATGTTCACACGGGCGTCGTGCCGGGGATCGTGCACGCTCTTCCGAACGTCGATCTGGGCGGCGAGGTGGAAGAGCACGTCGAATCGCGATTCGCGCACGAGGGACGCGGCCGCATCGGAGGATACCGAGAGCTCGTGGAACGCAGCCTCGTCTGGAAGCTGCTCTCGTCTACCACTCGAGAGGTCATCGATGATGGTGACCTCGTGACCGGTCGCCAGCAGCCGGTCGGCGACGTGGGACCCGATGAAGCCCGCGCCTCCGGTGACCAGTGCGCGACGAGTCACGCCAGCGCGCCTCTGCAGGAGCGGCGCCGTGGCGGATGCCGCGGC
>JALYXJ010000198.1 GCA_030947165.1 Gemmatimonadota bacterium | reverse complement strand
ATCGTGTGCCAACGCGTAGCCCACGGTGTTCTTCTCGAGGGCGGTGCGGCGCAATTCGGTGAGCGTGCCATCCGCCAGCGCGACGGTCAGCCCGCGCACGTGCGGCCGCGTGGCGCCATAACGCAGGCTTCGCGCGCCCGACGCGTTGCATGCCACCGCGCCACCAACCGTGCATTCCTCTTCGCTCGTGGGATCGGGCGCGAGCAGGAGCCCCTGCGCTGCACACGCGCGTTTGAGCTCGCCGACCAGCACGCCGGGCTCCACGCGCGCCACGCGGGCACGCGCGTCGATCTCGATCGTGCGCTGCATCGCCCGGAGGGACAGCAGGACGCCGCGATCGCTGATCGACGCAGCGGTGGTGCTCGTCTGGCCGCCGGCGGGGGTGACGGGCGTTCCCGACGCCGACGCCTCCGCGAGCAGGGCCGCGACCTCCTCGGCGCTCGTGGGGCGCGCGACGCCGTCGGGCACCATCACCAGACCCGAAGCGTCGGCGGCATAGGCGCGGCGGACTTCGGCGTCGCGGGAGATGTCGGGGACGGCTCGTTGCGCCTCAGTCATCGCTACACGTCGCGATGAGTCCACCCGGCCGTAGCGAATACCTCGTACCCTGTACCATGTACTGTGTACGGCCGATTTGGCGCGCACCACGAGCCCGGATGCTGCGCCGAATAACGCGTACCGTGTACACGGTAAGTGGTACCTCGGTACTGGATACGGCTGGAAATCCGCGGGTCATTCGCGAAAGGGATCGTTGCACCGGAGTGGTCGGCCTCACGCCCCGCGAAAGTGCACGACGGTCGCCGAGCTGATGTCGGGCAGCTTGAGCAGCGCATCACGCACGCCGGGCCCAACGGTGCCGTCCACGCTGATCGCCGCGAGCGCTTCACCACCCTGCGCGAGCCGCGCCTGGTGGTACTCCGCGATGTTCACCCGATTGTCGCCGAGCAGCGTGCCCACGCGGCCGATCACGCCGGGGACGTCGTTGTTGGTGAGGATGATGAGCGTGTCGCGTGGCGCGACGTCCACATGGAAGCCGCCGATCCGCGTGAGTCGCGGCTGCGAGCCATCCGCCGCCAGGCCCTGCACCGCGAGCTCCTGCATGCCGCCGCTGAGGCTCACCTGCAGCGCCTTCTCGTGCCCGAGCGATCCGGACTCGGAGCACGACAGCTCGATGCCGCGCACTTCGGCGAGCGCGCGCGCGTTGATGAGGTTCAATCGCTCCACGTCGATCGTTCCTTCCAGCACCCCCGCCGCGGCCGAGGCCAGCAGCGCCGCCGATGCGCCGGCCAGCTCCGGGCCGACCCGCAGCGAGAGGCGCTGGACCACGCGCGCCCCTCGATCGGCGAGAATCGCGCGCGCCACCGCGGCCGCACGCCGCGCCACGAGCAGAGCCGGCTGCAGCTCGCGGAAGTCGCCGGCGCCCGCACCAGCCACGTTGATGGATCGCGAGAGCTCGCCGTGCAACAGCGCGTCACGCACGGCGGCACAGGCATCCACCGCGACGTTGCGCTGCGCCTCTTCGCTCGACGCGCCGATGTGCGGCGTGAGAAAGGCATTCGGGGCGCGGCGCAGCGGATGGTCGGCGGCGAGGGGCTCCTTGGAGAACGCATCGACCACGGCCCCCCTGAGCTGACCGCTCTCGAGCGCCTGCACGAGCGCGGCCTCCTCCACGATGCCGCCGCGCGCCATGTTGACGACGATCGCCCCGCCCTTGAGCCGGGCCAGCTCGCGCCGGCCGATCATCGCCTCCGTCTCCTCCGTCAGCGGCGTGTGTACCGTGAGCAAGTCGGCGGCGTCGAGCCCCTCCTCCAACGTGGCGAAGCGCCGGATCTTGAGCGCTCGAAAACGCTCGTCGCCGACGTACGGGTCGTAGCCGGCCACGTCCATCCCGAATGCCAGCGCCCGCGTCGCCACCTCCCCGCCAATCCTGCCGACCCCGACGATGACGAGCGTCTTTCCCTTGAGCTCCGTGCCGAGGAGCTTGGAGCGATCCCACTTGCCGTCGCGCATGCTGCTGGCCGCGTGGGGCAGGTGCCGCAGGAGCCCGAGCACGGCGCCGAAGAACAGCTCGGCGACGGCAATCGTGTTGCCGGCCGGTGCATTGATCACCGCCACGCCGAGCGCCGTGGCCGAGTCGATCGCGATGTTGTCGACCCCGACGCCGGCGCGTCCCACGACGCGAAGACGGGTGGCGCGCTTCAGCAGCTCCTCGGTGATGCGCGTGGCGCTGCGCCCGACGAACGCATCGTAGTCGCCGATGCGCTCGAGCAGCTCGGCGGGGGGCAGCGTCGGGACCTCGTCCACGATGAACGTGGGCTCGGCGGTGAGGAGGGCGACACCATCGGCGTCGATGTCGTCGGTGACAAGAATTCGGTAGGGCACGTCGTGAGCGTCCGGGAGAAGGCGAGTACTCGCAAGCTGAACGACCCGGCCGGCGCGGGCAACCATGCGCGACGGCGCCGCTCAGGCCATATTCGACATCATGTCAACCGTCTCGCGTCGCGACCGGCTCACCGACCTCGCCGCGCTCGTGCTCATCCTTGCAGGAATCGCGCTCTACCTCGACGGCACCGCGCAGCTGCGCGCGATCTCGGCGTACAGCTATCAGCATCCGGGACCGCGCGGGCAGTCGGCGCTCACGGCGGCCGATCACGCGCGCTACGAGTCGTACGGCGGCATGTGCCTCGCCGCGGCGGGCTGTCTGGTCGGAGTGTTCAGCGCCGTTCGGCACGCGCGCCGCCGTCCGATCAGCTGATCTCCATCGTGCCGTCGCACACGAGCACGGAGGCGCCGCCGACCCGCACCGCGGTCACCGCGCCGCCGGCGACGTCGGCCTCCACCTCGAGCATGCTCGGTCGCCCCATCTCGAAGCCTTGCTCGACCACCCAGCGTAGTGTGCCGTCGCGCCGGCCGGTCGTGTCACGGGCGGCGAGATATCCGGCGAGGGCGGCGTTCGCGCTCCCGGTCGCGGGATCCTCCGGCACGCTCAGCCCGGGGGCGAACATGCGAGCGTGATAGTCGGAGCCGGGTCGCTCGCCCCCCGCCGCGAAGACGAAGATCTCCTTCGTCTCCCTGCCCTCGAAGGCCGATTCCCAGGCGTCCATCCGGATGCGCGATCGCGCCACGGCGTCGCGATCGCGCAGGGGAACGAAGAGAAAGGGCAGCCCGCACGAGAGCGTCTGCGGAGCCCACGCGTCGCCCAGCAGGTCCACCGCGTCGAGGCTGAGTGCGGCGGCCAGCGCCTCGCGGGGAGGTGGTGGCGTGAGGATCTCCGGCAGCTTGGCCACGGACAGCTGCGCGAACACCGGCTTGCCGTTGCGCGCCCGGATGGCGACGGGCACGGGCCCGACCTTCTCCTCGAGCACGATGCGCGTCGTCTCGCCGGTGAGCGCGATCTCGCCGATCTCCGCGAGGGCATGCGCGGTGCCGACGGTTGGATGGCCGGCAAACGGTATCTCGCCGCCCGGGGTGAAGATGCGCACGCGGCGGGTGCACTTCGGGTCGGTCGGGGGAAAGACGAACGTGGTCTCGGCGTAGTTGAACTCGCGGGTCACGTCGAGGAGCCGGTGCTCGGGAATGCCGCGTGCGTCGGGAAAGATCGCGAGCTGGTTGCCGCCGAAGGGGACGTCGGTGAACACGTCGGCGGTCAGGTATCGGAATCGGGCCATGTCAGGCAATTTAATACGATGCGCCTTCCTCACCTTTCCGTCGTCGTGCTTTTCGGCCTCGTCGGCGCCACACCCGAGCTCGTGGCTCAGACGCCGCTCACGGGCCGTATCGAGGGTCAGGTCACCGACAGTCTCCACGACCGGCCGCTGGCCGGCGCGCTGGTGATCGTGACGCCGCGCGCGGCCGGCGACACGCAGTTCAAGAGTGTGCTCACCGACGATCGCGGCCGATTTTCGGTGGATTCGCTGCGGCCCGGTCGGTACCAGGTGGAGGTGACCCACCCGTTCCTCGATTCCCTCGAGCTCAATCTTCCGCCCCGCGAAGTGACTGTGGCGGCCGGTGAGCCGGCCCGGATCGAGTTCGGCATTCCGACGAGCGCGACGCTGCGGGCGGCCGCGTGTCCGGGCCTCTCGCTCGAGAAGCGCCAGGGCGCGGTCGTGGGACAGGTCACCGATGCCGATACCGAGAAACCGCTCAGGGGGGCTCGGGTGGCGGTCAGCTGGACCGACCTCACGCTCGACCGCGCGACGTTGCAGGCGGTGGTGAAGGAGCGTGGCGGTGCGGTGGTCGTGGACTCGCTCGGGTTCTTCCGGCTCTGCGGTGTCCCGACCGACAGCTACCTGCTCGTGCAGGTGCAGGACAAGGGACGCGTCGGGAGCGCGCTTCGGATGACCGTGCCCGAGGACGTGGGCGTCGCGCTCCGCAATCTGTCGCTGAGCGCCGGCGCCGCCCGGGCCGTGGCCGAGCTGGATTCGTCGGCCTCGGCGGGCTCGGACGCCTTACCGCCTCGTCGCCTCACTGGCACCGCCGGACTCTCCGGCACGGTGCGCGGCCTGGGCGGCCAGCCGCTGTCGGGGGCGCAGGTGCGGGTGCTCGACGCGGCTGCCGGGGCGGCGACGACCGATTCCCTGGGGAGCTTCACGCTGAGCAATCTTCCCGCCGGAACGCAGCTTCTCGAGGTGCGCCGGATTGGC
>JALYXJ010000147.1 GCA_030947165.1 Gemmatimonadota bacterium | reverse complement strand
CGGTAGAGCGCGCCGGCCGCTATCTCGGGATGCGGCCGGTGGCCGCATCCGAACCGGCCGATTTCGTGCTGGAGATCCAGATGCGCAACTTCGGCATCGATGCCAGCGGCTCGAGCGCCGCGTACCTCTACACGAACGCCGAAGCCGTGCTGCTCGATCGTCGTACCGGCCGCGAGATCTGGAGCTCGAAGGTGCACGGTACGGATCGACTCACGCCGGCCGTGTACGGGGCCAATCGCGTACCGGGCACGATCATCACCGCCGGCACGCTGTCGACCGTGTCGGTGGCCGACTTCCAGTCGGCGCTCGATCAGCTCGCCACGCTGTCGTCTACCGTGATCGCCGACCAGCTCCGCGCCGCGCTGCGGGACGCGCGCCGGTAGCGCTCGCGGCCGCCGTGACCTCGCACGCATTCGAGGTGTTGTCGCCCGAAGAGGAGCAGCTCACCGGACACTGGGTCGATACGCCCAGCGGACCTCACGGCGACGCGGTGGACCAGCGCATCTTCTGGCTCGTGACGGAGCGGCTGGTGGCGCTCGGTTCGGCCGACGGCGGGTGGGATTGGCTCTTCCGTGACCCGCTCGACGGCCGCCTGTGGGAGCTGACGCATCCGAAGGGGTCGCTGCACGGTCGCGGGCCCCGCCAGCTCACCCTCATCACCCCCCACGCCGCGGCGATGAAGTACGACCTTTCGGTGCAGTGAGGGCCTCGCGCATCTTTGCGCATGCTCAGGACCTCGCGCACCGCCAGCGCCGCGCTCCTGTTGGCCGCCGGCTTCGCCGCGCCGTTGCACGCGCAGGTGATCCGGCTGCGTGTCACCGAGGAAGCGACCGGATTACCGGTTGCGGGCGCGCTCGTGGACGTGGTGGGCACGAACGGCGCCGCAGTGGCGCGCGCCATGCTCGCCGCGGATGGACGGGCCGCGATTCCGCTGCCGGCCGCGGGCAGCTACCAGCTTCGCCTGCGCCGCATCGGCTTCCCGCCCTATTTCGGTGAGCCGGTCACCGTAGGGAGTGCGAGCGTCGTGGACGTCGCACTGCTCGCGCCGGCCCGACGGGTGAGCTTGAGCGCGATCAAGGTCACCGGTCGCCGATGCGCCAACGACGCGTTCGCCGATGCGGGGCTGGCCGCGCTGTGGGAGCAGATTCGCACCGCGCTCGCGACCACGATCCTCAGTCGCGGCGACTCGTCCCTCGTGCTCGAGGCGCGCGCGTTTCGCCGCACGCTCGCGGAAGACCGTAGCGTGTCGGCCGAGGTGGTGGGTCTACCGCGCCGAGTGATCGGCGGACGACCCTACGTCGCGCGCGCCCCGGACGATCTGTCCAGCGAGGGCTATGTGCGCATGTCGGGCGACGGAACGGAGTACGACGCGCCGGATGAGCGCGTGCTGCTCTCGGACCAGTTTCTTCTGGACCACTGCTTCGAGGTGGCGCGCGGCTCCGATGCGACCGCGGGCCTGTTTGGTCTGCGCTTCTCACCGAGCGAGCCGAGACGCGTGAACGACATCGCCGGAACTCTCTGGGTCGATTCGGCGAACGCCGAGCTTCGCTACCTCGACTTCTGGTACGAGCACCGGAGGATGCCGCGACAGGTACTCGGCGAAGGGAAGAGTGGGGGACAGGTCGTGTTCGAGCGACTTCCCGAGGGAGCGTGGATCGTGAGCGCCTGGCGGCTGCGCATGCCGCGCTTCAGGAGGGAGCTCACGAAGGCGGGCGCGATGGTCAACCTGACGTCATCAGTGGATGGCTACGATGAGCTTGGTGGCGTCGTCTCGCCGGCGGCCGGCGACACCGTGCCGCCATCGCCCGTGCTGATCCCCTATCACAGCCTGCTCGCGCCGGCCCGCATCGACGGCACGGTCTACGACAGTCTGGCGAAGCGACCACTCGCCGGTGCGCAGGTCTGGCTTCTCCCCATCGAGCCGCCCACCGTCGTCGCCGATGGACTCGCGCCGCGCGGCGGCCGCCTGGCGGCGATTCCCGTGGCGGATACCGCGGACGCCGAGGGCCGGTTCTCGCTGCCTGCGGTGCCGGCGGGCACGTACGTGCTCGGCTTCGAGCACCCGGCGATCGACACGATCGGCGTGGTGCCGGCGCGGTTCGACATTCGTCTCCGGCCCGGTGCGCGCGTCCTCGGTGAGCTGAGCGAGCCATCCCTCACGACACTGACGCGCGGATGCGCACGGCCGCGCGGCATGTCGGACAAGGCGCCGGGCGGCGTGGTGCTCGGCTTCGTTCGCGCCGCTGACGATCAGCGCCCACTGGCGAACGCGGTCGTGCGGCTCACCTGGGTCGAGCTCGTGAAAAGCACGACGTCGTCGCAGATGGCGCAGACGTTCGTCGCGGAGACGCGGACCGATTCCACCGGGGCATACCGGCTCTGCGGGCTCCCTGACAGCACGTTCGCCACGCTGCAGGCCGCGGGTCCGCGCTCCTCGACGGGCGAAGTACAGACGAGGATCGGTGCGCATGGGGTCTCGCATGTGAACCTGCGCCTGGCCGAGGTGGAGGAGGGGCGGCCGGCACCCGCGCCCGGGACGATCGTGGGAGCCGTGAGCGACTCGCTCGGCCGACCGGTCAGCAATGCGCGCGTCACGCTCGACGGCGCTACGCTCGAGACGATGACCGACATCGCGGGCCGATTCCGGCTCGGTGGTGTGAAGGCCGGTACGCGGACGATCGAGGTGCGGCGCGTCGGCCTCGACCCGGTGCGTCGGGCCGTGGACGTCGTCCCCGGAGCCACGACCACCATCGACCTCACCCTCGCGAGGGCGCAACTGCTCGACGCAATGATCGTCGTCGCCGAGCGGAATCGCCGCTTCTCGCATGTGGCGGAAGCGGTGCGCCGGCACAGGACGGGCGCGGGCAAGCTGATCACCGAGGAGGAGCTCAGGCGGTACGCGACGGTGCAGGCGGTGATGCAGGGAATGTCCGGCGTCCGGGTCGTGCTGGGCAGTGGTGGCACCAGCAACCAGTGGACGATCGCCATGCAGCGCAGTGGCGGCGAATGCGTGGCGCGTATCTTCATCGACGGCAAGGAACACGACTACGACTATCTGAGCACTCTCAGCCCATCGCTGATCGAGGCCGTCGAGGTATTCGTGCGCCCGGGCACCGCGCCAATCTTCACCGCCGGTGCGTCTCCCTTCTCCGACGTGGCCGAAACGGTGCCGGAGCGGGCATACAGCGTCGTGGCGAATGACACCCCCGCGCGCGGCGGCCCGGTCATCAGGCAGGATCGCGACCCGACGTGCGGCGTCGTGCTCTTCTGGCTGAAGCACTGACCGGGCGATAGCGTTTGCGCATGCTCAGCCGCTCCCCTGTCGCCCCCGTCCTCGCGGCGCTCCTCGTGCTCGGTGCGGCTACGCACGCGCACGCGCAGGCGATGCGCGTGCGCGTCACCGAGGAAACCACGGGACGGCCGCTCGCCGGCTCGCTCGTCGATGTGCTCGATACGAAGGACGCGGTGGCCGTGCAGGGGGTGCTGTCGAGCGAAGGCACGCGCCAGCTCATGCTCCCGGGACCGGGTACCTACCGGGTGCGTCTCCGCCGCATCGGCTATCAGCCGTTCGTCGGCGCGCCGGTGAACGTCGCGGCGGGGAGCACCGTAGACGTGACGTTGCTCGCCCCCGACCATCGCGTGGTTCTCACGGGCATTCGCGTACTCGGGCGGCGCTGCTCGAACGACGCGTTCGACGATCCGGGGCTCAGTACGCTGTGGGACGAGGTCCGTACACTGCTCACCACCACCTTGTTGAGTCGGACCGACTCGACGAACACGCTCGAGGTGCGCGCGTTCCATCGAACGCTCAATGCCAACCGGGATGTCACCGAGGAGATTGTGGGCCTGCCGCGCGTGACTCGGTCGCAGCGGCCGTATGGCGCCCGCTCGGCGGCGGCGCTCTCCCGCGAAGGGTACGCGCGCGTGACTCCCGAGGAATCAGAATATTTCGGCCCGGATGAACAGGTGCTGCTGTCCGACGAGTTCCTCGCCGATCACTGCTTCGAGGTGATGCGAGGCACGGATGCGACGGCCGGGTTGCTGGGCGTGCATTTCACGCCGTCGGATCGGCGGAAGGTGGCAGACATCTCTGGCACGCTGTGGGTGGATTCCGCGTCCGCCGCGCTTCGCTACCTGGACTTCTGGTACGAGCAGGATGGCCTGCCGAACGCGGCGCATGGACAGGATCGGAGCGGCGGACAGGTAGTGTTCGTACGAACCCCGATCGGCATGTGGATCGTCGGGGCGTGGCGTCTGCGCCTGCCGCGCCTGACCAAGCGCCTCGTCGGCCGGGGAAGCGGTGCAACCGCGACCACCGGCGTGTCGGGCTATGAGGAGGTGGGCGGCGTGCTACGCTCGGGCATCAACGACACCGTCCCGCCCGCGCCGGTGCTCATCCCGTACCTGGACCTGCTCGCGCCGGCGCGCATCACCGGCTCGGTCTACGACAGCCTGTCCGACAGGCCCCTCGCCGGCGCGCGCGTCTGGCTCGTTCCCTCCGAGCCGAAGGCAATCGTAGACATGGGCCTCGCGCCAACCGGAGGGCGGGTGGCCGTCACGGCCGCCTCGTCCACGTCGGATGCGACGGGCCGCTTCTCGTTCGACGGCGTGCCGGCCGGACCGTACCGCCTCGTATTCGAGCATCCATCGCTCGACTCACTCGGTGTCGCCATTCCCCGCTACGACATCCTGCTCAAGCCGGGCGCACGGGTCATCGCGGATGTCGGCAGCCCGTCGCACCGAACGCTGTGGGACGGGTGCACCCGCGCGGCGGAGTCGGCGTCGAGCGGTGGCGACGGGCTGGTGCTCGGCACCGTGAGAGCGGCCGGCGATCAGCGCCCTCTCGCCGGCGCGCTCGTGCGGGCCTCGTGGGTCGCCCTCTCCGCGTCGGTCGTGGGAGCCACGCGGACCTACACCGTGGAGACGAAGACGACTGCCGACGGTGGCTATCGCCTCTGCGGCGTGCCTGACAGCACCTTCGCCCTGGTGCAGGCGGCCGGTCCGCACTCCTCGACCGGACGGGTGCAGGCGAAGGTGGGATCGCTCGGCATCGCGCACGTCGATCTGCGACTGGCCGAGACCGGCGAGGGCGAGGCGCCGCTCGCGCCTGGTGTCGTGGCGGGGGTGGTGACCGACTCCATCCAGCAGCCCATGTCGAACGTGCAGCTTGCGTTTGATGGCCTCACCGTGGCCGGCCGCTCCGACGACGCAGGCCGGTTCCGGCTGACCGACGTCATGCCGGGGACGCAGACGCTCGAGGTGCGGCGTGTCGGCCTCGACGCCGTTCGCCGCGTGGTTGATGTCGTGCCCGGCGCGACGACGACGCTCTCGCTCACGCTGACGAAGACCCAGCTGCTCGAGGCGATGATCGTGACCGCGCAGCGCAATCGCAACACGGCCGAGCTGAACGACGCACTGCGGCGTCATCGCGCGGGGAGCGGCACGATCCTGCTCGAGGAGGAGATCGCGAAGCGCTCGTCCGTCCAGTCGCTGCTGCAGGGCCTCTCGGGCGTTCGCGTGGTACAGGTCCAGGGCTCGACGCCGTGGGTCGCGATGATGCGAAAGGGCGCAACGGAATGCGTGGCGCGGCTCTTCGTGGACGGCCACGAGAACGACTACGACTTTCTGACCACGATGAACCTCGACCAGATCGCGATCGTCGAGGTGTTCGTGCATGGTGCGCTCGCCCCGATCTTTACGGCCGGCCGGTCGATCTTCGGACGGGATGAGCAGTGCGGGGTGTTGTTGTTCTGGCTCAAGCACTGACCACATCGCTGCCGACGGGGGCGGCCTCCGCCGCGCTGCGGCCAGCCCCGCGACCCAGAGTTCTTTTCCTTTTGTGATCTGCGTCACCAATTCAGGTGACACAGCAGCGGCCTCATGCATCAAGACGGGGAAGCCGATACTAAGGCGTACAGCCAGCGTCACGTCCGGTTGGGGATCCAACACCACCCGCCTATCGCGCCGCCGAAAAGCGCCGTTCCATTCCAGCGCCAGCGTCGAAGCACGAGGAACCGCCCCTTGAAGAAGTTCGCCCTGCTTCTCTCCCTCTGCGTCTCGGCCATCTCGCCGGGCTCGCTCTCCGCCCAGAACCGATATGTCGTCGTGGTCAATCCGGCCAATCCCATTCGCCGCCTGAGCACGACGCAGCTCTCCAAGATCTACCTGGGCAAGCTTCAGGGATGGGATATCAACGGCAAGATCGAGCCGGTGATCGCGCTCGATCAGAAATCCGACTCACCGTTGCGCGTGGCGTTCACGGAGCGGGTGCTCCACCGGAGCATGAGCGAGGCGGAATCGTACTGGCGGCAGGAGATCTACGCCGGCCGCAGCTTCCCACCGCCGGAGAACAGTGAGGCGGAGGCGCTGACGACGGTGCGCACCATGATCGGTGGGATCGCGTACGTGTCGGCCAACGCCGACCTGAAGGGCGTCAAAGTCGTGAGCATCGAGTGATCACCTCGCTCGCCCGCTCGATCGACCGCCTGCAGTTCCGTCAGAAGCTTCGTCTTGCTCCGTCGGTTGCCGCGATCGCGCTCGGATTGATCTTCGCGACGAATCTTCTGCTCGGCATCGCGGTGCAGCGGCAGCAGACCCGTATCC
>JALYXJ010000146.1 GCA_030947165.1 Gemmatimonadota bacterium | reverse complement strand
CTCTCGCACTTGGCGCGCTCCTCGTGCTCGGTCCGGTGATGGGAGGACGTGTGGGCTGGGCGCGCCCGCTCGCCCCCTCCGACGGGATGCGACTGCGCGTCGTCACCCTCAACGCCGACGGCGGCCGGCCGGTCGCACTCGACCTCCCGCAATTACTCCAACAGTGGGCCGCCGACGTTGTGCTCTTTCAGGAATGCGGCGACGAGCTGGCGACGACGACCGAGCGGATGCCGGGCTGGCAATGGCACCACGTGCGCGGGCTGTGTCTGTTGACTCGCCTGCCCATCGTGGGCGCCGACGTGATGGATCGTCGCGCGCTGGAGCGTGTCCGTGCGGACGAAGCGGCGGGGATCGGTGGAGCCGGCTACGTGGTGCGGTACACGCTCCGCACGCCGGAGGGCCCGATCAACGTCACCAATCTCCATCTCGAGACGCCGCGCAAGGGGTTCGAGGGACTGATGGCCGGCGACGTCCAGCCGCTCCGCCTCAACTCCGAGCTGCGCGACCTCGAGGCCACGCTCGCGCGCCGCTGGGTGGACGCAGGTCGCTCCCCGACGATCGTCGCCGGCGACTTCAATACGCCGGTCGAGAGCCGGATCTTCCAGGACCACTGGGGCGACCTGGCGGACGCCTGCTCGCGCACCGGGTTCGGGTTCGGCTTCACGAAGTACAACGGCTGGATCCGCATCCGGATCGATCACGTGCTGACGAATGACGCCTGGCGTCCCGCTCGCTCGTACGTCTGGGCGGACGTCGGCTCGGACCACCGTCCACTCGTCGCGGACCTCGTGCTCACGAAGCGCTAGCCGCGATCTGCATCAGCCGCGTCAGTCCAGCGCGCCTCGTGCTCGCTTGGGGTCAATGAAGAACTGCTCGACGCACACCGTGATGACGATGGAGAGCAGCTCCCTGTCCGCTTCGCGTCGCCACCACCGGGTGTCGGGGAGTGTTGCCCACGCATGCTTGATCGCGATGATCAGCTGCTCGGCGCGAAGCCCGCGACGCCTCGTTTCCTCGCAGAGCTGCGCCATCGGCCTGGTCAGCACAGCGTGACAGGCGGCGAGATCGTCGCAGGTGGAGAGTGTTTCCAGCGACTCTCGTAGGACGCGCTTGGCCTCCGCAGCAATCGCCGGATCCGGGAGACGTGGAACGGCTGGCTGGGCAGGCGGGGTGGCGTAGGTGTATGGCATGGGCGGCTCCTGATGCGGCAACGCGCTCCATCAACCGACGTGCGCATCTTCCGGGGACCCATGCTAACACCAACTTGATGTCATGTCCAGTAACCCTTTGCTACGTAACGCTTTATACGGTCACTTATGTACGGTTCCGTACGTTGGTCTGGCACTCATCCGTCCCTCCGCCCCCGCGCGCATCGCTGTATGTATTGCGGGTGGCGGCGTAGCACCCGCACGCGGCGGCCTCGAGTCCTTGCCGGTCCCGAATCGTCATCTGTCCGCGCGTCGTGCTGATGAGCTTCAGCCGCTGCAGGTTCGTCACAGCCGGCGTGGCGGCGGGGCGATGCACGCCCAGCATGTACGCGAGGAAACGCTGCTTGATCGGCAGTACGTCGACGCCAAGGCGGTCATGCGTGATCAGCAGCCACCGCGCGCACCGTTCCTCGAGCGTGTGGAGACGATTGCAGACGACCGACTGCGACACCTCATCGTAGAAGGCGTGCACGTAGCGCAGGAGCATCTGCTCCAGCTGCGCGTTGCCGGCAACAGCCGCGAGCAGGTCAGCGGTCCGCATCCGCTGGGCCTCGCCACCGAACTGAACGAAGGTGCGTGATACGCTCAGAGGTGTGAGCAGCAAGACCGACCTCGCCGGAATCAGGACGCATCGAGTGCAGCCTACGACGCGCACCTCAGCGTCTCGAGGATCGCCGCGGCCGACGTCGCTCCCTCGAGGCGCACCGTTCGGGGATCCTTGTCGTCGCGGAGCCCGCGAAAGCTCGGCTGACGCAGCACCCCGCTCTCCGTCATCTCGTTGTAGCGCACCTGCGCCACGAGCACGGGCTTCACCCATTCGGAGCCGTCGCGGCTGCGCGGCGCATCCACGAATGGAGACTGCGCTCGCCGCAGCGGCGCGAGCTTCCGCGCGAGCAGGTCGAGCGTCGCGCGCGTGTATCCCGTGCCGACCTTGCCGGCGTAATGCAGTGCGCCCTTCGTGTCGTAGTACCCGACGAGCAGCGCGCCGAGGTGGTTGCGGTCGGCGCCTTCGGTGGGGAGGGTATAGCCACCGATCACGAATTCCTGCTCCCGCTCGAACTTCACCTTGCGCCACGCCGGCGTCCGCCTGCCGGGGAGATACGGCGCATCCATGCGCTTCAGGATGAGGCCCTCCCAACCCTGCTCGCTCGCAGTGGTGAAGATCCGCGCCGCGCCGGCCGAGCCGCAGGGAAAAGAATCGCCGCGCCGCAGCAGACCGCGCGCGGACTTCTTCACGAGGCCCTCGAGCACCGCTCGCCGCTCGGTCCATTGCGAGGCGATCAACACGCGATCGCGCGCCGCGAGACAGTCGAAGACCACGAACGCGGTGCGCGTGGCCGTGATCGCGCGAGCCTGGAGCGCCTGAAAGCGCAGCGGCTTTCCCGCTCGGTCGACCGCGATGAGCTCCCCATCGAGGACCATCGGCCCTTCCTTCTCGACGAGCGCGGCCAGCGCGTCCGATATTTCCGCGAATTGACCTGCCTTGTCGATCCCGTTCCGGCTCCAGAGATGCACCCGTCGGTTCGTGGCTTCCGCGATGACGCGGATGCCATCCCATTTGGGCTCGATCGTCCAGCCATTGAGGGGAGGCAGATCCCCCGCCGGCGACGCGAGCATCGGCTCGGGTGCACGTGACATCGCTAGGCCGTGGAGCGGAGACGGAGGCGAATCCACCCGTGCGGTACCGCCGGATCGGTCACCGCTCCGCTGGCATAGACGGCAAGCCGCTCCAGGGTCTGGCCCTGCGCGGCATCGGCGCCCTCGACCCAAGCCATGAACGCCTCGCGCGTCTCGTCGGACATCCGGAGATCCTTGACGGGCGATATCGGCAGAGCCGTGCGCCAGGGCTTCGCCAGTCTCTTGAGCGTCGTCTCGACGGCGTTGAGCCGAGCACCGGCGGACGGCGGCTGTACGTCGCTCCGCGCCAGCACGTACGCCAGCTCGAATTCCACGTACAGGGGAATCGGGCGGGGGTGGGGGGCGGCGGAGTGGCGCATTGCACTAGTGCCAGCGCAGCATGCGTGCTTTCCAGCACTTCTGCACATGCCCCTACGCGTCCGAGATCTCCACCAGCAGCGGAAAATGGTCCGATGCCGTTCGCGCCACCTCCGGCATCCGCCGAACCTCGCAGCCGATCAGGCGTGATGCGTACCCCGCCGGCGTGAAGACGTAGTCCAGCCGCACGTGCGGATTCCACACCGGAAAGGTGTATCCGGGCTGCCCCTCCAGGTTCGCGTGCACCGTGCGCCAGGCGTCGACGTAGCCATCGGCGCGCATCATCTCGATCGTGCTGCGCGCGATGTCGCGGCCGCTGAGCCAGATCATTCCGCGTATCCAGGCCGGCATCGGAGACGAGTCGAACCGCTCACCCGGCGCCAGTGCGTTGAAGTCGCCGGCGAGGACGTGAAACGCGAATGCATGCTGCTCGCGTAGCAGCTGGTCCCGGATGCCATCGAGCAGACCGCGAAGCTCGCGCGCGCGCTGGCGCTCACTCCACTTGGAGAACCACGCGCGAAGGTGCAGCACGAACACCCGCGGGAAACCGTCGGCCAGCCTCACCTCCAGCAGCGCATGACGTGTTCGCGGTGGATGACGCCACCCGTGCTCGAGCACGGGCACCTGGCTGAGGAACCCCGTCGAGTGCGAGCGTCGCGATCCCCAGAAGGGAAACCCGGCCAACGTGGCGATGCGCTCCACCACCACCGGGTCGCGGGCTTCCTGAAGCGCCACGACGTCCGGGCCCGCCGCGCGGATCACCTCGGCGATCGCTTCGGCGCGGCCGACGCCGCCCTCGCGAATGTTGTAGGTGAGGAGCCGCACCCCTACGCGTCCGGCTTCTTCAGCAGCACGAGATACGGCTGATCCATCACGACGTCGCGGAGATACTGCACGAGCGACGTGGTCGCCTGGAGATTCACCGGTCGGCCCGTCATCGCGCAGAGTCGCTTCCGCAGGTCACCGAGCGCCGGCGACGCGAACGGATGCGCCTCACTCAGCGGGACGGAATGAATCTCGAGAATGTGAAATTCGCGAAACAGCGAGACCATGTCGCCGCCGACGAAGGTGACATCGAGATCGCTCGTGCCCGGCCCGTCGGCGTCGAATGGCTCATCGGATCCCCACTTGTGGCCGGTGACGGAGCTTCCGCGGAGGATCACCTCGACGCCGGCCGGTGTCGCGTGATGGAGCACGTCCACGAACTCGTCGAACCGTTGCGGGTCGCCACCAAAGGCGAGCTGCGTCACCCGCTGGCGAATGCTCTGCTGACTCTCCGGATTGGGCTCGCTGGTGTGCGTGCCGACGTCGGCGTTCGGCGTGTCGGGACCGGAGCGGTGATCGGGTGCGTCGGAAGGCATGAGCGGCGGTGAAGGCGAAATCGAAGAGCCGAAGCCCTGCCGCCAAGCAAATAGAGTGCGAGGTGAATCAGGATCTCGTCACTGCGTCGCCGCCATCAGCCGCTCGACGACGCCATCCATCTGTTGCCGCCGTTGCCGAGCCCAACTCGGCAGGCGGAGGGCCCCATTCGCGATGAGCGCGGCTCCGATGGTCGCGAGCGCGGCGATTCCCGGTCCTGCAGCCGCCAACGCTCCCGGGGCGCCGACCATGACGCCGACGACGGCGGACATGCCCAGGGCGAGCGTCCCGATCGCGACCGACGCGCGAGCGTCGCCCTTGAACGTACGGATCCGCAGTTGCTGGCCGTTGGGCGTGGGCTCGAGCAATGCCTGAAGATTCCCGTTGCTCCACTCGCGCAGCGAGCCCTGGGCGCGGACGGTCCCGCGCGCGCGGAACACCTGACGAAGCTCGACGACGAGGAGCTCCCACTCCGCGTCGGTAAGGCGGCGTGGGAGGGCCACGGTGCGCTCGACGGCAATCGGGAGTCCGAGGAAGGTCTGCGCCATCGCGGGCACGGGCGCCCGGTCCAGCGACTGGGCCGCGCGAGTGATCGCGTCGGGCGCGATGTCGACCTCGCGCGCGATGACCTGCAAGTCGCGGCGCGTGAGTGCTTCACCCTGGCCGCCCGGCAACGGGCTCGACCGGGGCCCTTCTGCGGCCGCGCGAAAGATCGCCGCGACCTCGTCTTCACTGTAGCGGCGTTCCGTCATGGTGAGGCTGCCGGCTCCGAGGTAGATCGCAGTAGAACCATAACGCCAAACCCGACGATGTCGCCAGCGAACGCGGACCCTCGGCCGAGCAGGGGGTGGGTACTCGGTTGCGAGCACCATCCCGTCATCGTCGAAGACGTGGATCGCTCGGCCTGCGGCTGATGGGATGAACCATTGGTCCCCCTGCGGATTTGTTTGGGAGACGATAACAATGCCTTGATCGCTGCCTCATACCACCGGCCAGACCGGCCGGGGAGTTCAGTATGTCCCGCTGCATGACCTTCGACGCCGCACCAGGGAGCGCTCTGGCCTCTGGGGTGGCGAAGAGCAGGAACCCATTCAGTCTGGTCCGCCTCGGCTCCGGCTTCGCGCTGCTCGCCGCGCTGACCGCGTTCGCCCTGCGGGCCGGCGCGCAGTCGGTGCAGCACCTGTCGGAGGCGCCTCGTATCGCTTCGACCGTTGCCACGACGCCGCCAACGACTGGTTCGGTCCGGTTCGCGCCGGTGCCCTTCGCCGTTGGTGAGGAGCTCGTCTATCGCGCGACCTTCGGCGGCATTCCGGCGGGCTCGGCGCGCATGCGCGTCGCCGGCATCGAGGTCATCCGCGGTCGGCCGGCGTACCATGTCGTGTTCGCGATCGACGGCGGCATCCTGCTGTTCCGCGTGCACGACCGCTACGAGAGCTGGATCGACGTGGAGACGCTCGCGTCGCTGCGTCACGTGCAGCAGATCTCCGAGGGACGCTACAAGCGGTCCACGACCTACGAGATCTACCCCGAGCGCGCGGCGTACCAGGTCGGCGACGAGCCTCCGCAGCCGAGCGTGCCGCATCCGCTGGACGATGGCTCGTTCATCTACGCGGCGCGCATCGCGGGTGTGCAGGTGGGCGAGAAGCGTGTGGACGACCGTTACTTCCGGCCCGATCGCAATCCCGTGGTGCTGACCGGTCTGCGACGCGAGGGCGTGAGCGTTGGCGCCGGCACCTTTCCGGCCACGGTCGTGCGCCCTGCCATCCACGCGAATGGATTGTTCGCCGAGGGCGGTGACGCGGAGGTCTGGTTCAGCGACGACGCGGCGCGCTACCCGCTCCTGGTGAAGACGCGCTTCGCGCGCTTCTCGCTGACGCTCTCGCTGGAGTCGATCACCACCGCCCCCAGATGAGCTCCGCCTCGTCGCGCAAGCGGTACTCGGCCATTCGGGTAGCCGCCTGGAGGGCCTCCACCTCGGACAGGTGCGGAGCGATCTGCTTGATTGCGGGCAGCAGGGCGCGCACGAGGGCGTCGAACTCCTCGAGCCTCGGCTGAGCGACCGGAGCGTCGTCGGACGCCTTGGTCGCGCGCAGGCGCCGAGCATCGTTGCCCGACGCGGGGGAGGCGGCGCTCACTGCTGCTCAACCCAGACGAATTCCTCTCCCGCCAGTCGGCAGGCGGCGATTCGCACGGCCGACTCCAGCAACACCTCGTCCGAATAATCGGGATAGGCGGTGCGGAGCGACGGGAGCAACTCGTTCACCAGGACGTCGAAGCGTGCGGCGCGCTCATCGGCGCGCGGATTGATCGGGTCGTGCATAAGCCATCTCCCGGCGTCGGGGGGTGGACTGATCCTTCTCTGTACAGACTGGTGGCGCCAAAGCGCCGTCACGGGCAGAATGCCCGGCGCGCGTGACGATATTGTGAGGCTTTCTGAGGCATTTCGCGCGTCACTCGGCGCGGGGCGCCGGTGCAAATCCGGCCGTCGGAGTGTGACACTGGACCGTTTCCGGTCTCACGCAGGGATCGCGTAAACATCTGGCGCAAATTGCGTCGCAAGCCATTGTTGGTAGCGCGCCGCGAACATCAATAGAGAAGGGGCGGTCACCCGATTTCGGCGGCCGCCCCTCGCCCATTCCATGGAGCCGCTACATCCAGGTGGCGACGCCGCCGTGGTGCCCACAGGCGCCCTGCCGACTCCGCGCGTGCGAGTACAGCCCATCCTTGCACTTCGCAATCGCGCCGGCCGGGTTGTTGTCCTCGGCGGAGCCATTACCAATGGCGGCGTGCGTCGCCATGCGCTCCTCGCCCTTGGCCGCTTTCACTTCGGCTTTAGCCTCGGCCTTCGCTGCCTTCACATCGGCCTTGGCCTCGGCACGGGTCGCCTTGGTGGCGCCGCGGTCGATGCCGCCGTGTCCCGAGCACGCGCCACGTCCGCCGGCGCTCGTGCTGCCGTCGGTGCACTTGACC
>JALYXJ010000140.1 GCA_030947165.1 Gemmatimonadota bacterium | reverse complement strand
GACAGCGGTGCGACCGGGATCCGCTGGTGGTCCAAGCTCTCGGGGGACTGGCATGCGGTGGTGCTCTTTCTTCGGCGAGCGCCGGTGTCGCGACTGTCACTTGGCACCCCTGATCCTCTCACTGCCGCTCACGGGGCGGTCCAGCACGCCTGTCGGCATCTCGGAATTTCGTTATCCTGACAGCGTGCTGATCGGATGGGCGCGCGCCTTGCCTTGGATCGAGGATCACGATGCCGAGAAAACCAAAGTCTGCCCGCCCCACCGAGAGCGCCCCCATGACCGCCGCCGCCGCCGCCCCCACTGCCAACCCGGTGTTCGTCGTCACGCTCGAGTACGCGCGACGTTCCTTCAAGTGCGTGCTGGTCGACTGGCCGGCGTCGGACGGCCAGGCCACCAAGCAGTGGATCGTCACCGAGGCGGGCCGGGCGGTGTGGTCCTTCCCGGCGGGCGCAGGGGATACGCGAGAGAGCGTGCAGGCGCAGGTGGAGCGGTGGTGGGATTCGCAGAAGCCCTGAACGATTCACCCGAGCGCTCGAGCTGGCTCAATAGCGGACACTTCACGCTGCGGTCTGTTCACGCGCGAGAGCATCACCCCGATGAGACTGATCCCTGCCGCCAGCGAAAGCCACAGCGCCGGCGCGGCCTTGTTGCCGGTGCGCTCGATCAGATAGGTGCAGATCGCCGGTGTGAAGCCGCCGAAGATGGCGGTCGCGAGACTGTATGCGAGCGAGAAGGCCGCGGTCCGCACCTGCGCCGGCATGATCTCCGCCAGCAGCGGAACCATCGCGCCATTGTACGCGCCGAAGAGGAACGAGAACCAGAGCTCCACACCGAGCAGCTTGACGAAGCTCGGGCTGGCGACGAGCCACGACATCGCGGGATAGGCGGTCAGCAGCGCGAGCACCGGCACGGCGAAGAGGATCGGACGTCGCCCGATGCGATCGGACAACGCACCCGACAGCGGAAGCCACACAAAATTCGAGACTCCCACACACAGCGTGACGATGAACGTCTGCTGCGCCGCGAGGTGCAGCGCCTGACGCCCGAAGGTGGGCGTGTACGCCGTGATGAGATAGAAGGTGGACGTCGTGAACACCACGAGCAGCATCCCCGTGAGCACGAGCGGCCAGTTCTCCCCGAGAATGCGCAGCACGTCGGCGGACTTTCGCGGATGATGCTGCATGCGCTTGAACTCGGGGGTCTCCTCGAGCGAGCGTCGCAGCCACAGGATGAACGGAATGACGAGACAGCCGATCAGCAGCGGGATGCGCCATCCCCAGGCGGACAGCTCATCGACGGTCAGCGCACCCGTGAGCGCGAGACCGACGAGGGCTGTGAACACGACTGCTAGCTGCTGGCTCGCCGACTGCCACGAGCAGTAGAAGCCGCGACGTCCTGGCGTGGCGATCTCGGCGAGATAGATCGACACGCCGCCCAGCTCCACGCCGGCCGATAGGCCCTGCAATAGTCGACCGATGACGACGATGATCGGCGCCGCGAGTCCGATCGTCGCATAGCCCGGCGTCACGGCGATCGTGAGCGTGCCGACCGCCATCAGCCCGAGCGTCACGAGCAATCCCTGGCGCCGCCCTCTTCGATCGATGTACGCACCGAGGACGATGGCGCCGAGTGGCCGCATCAGATAGCCGGCGCCGAAGGTCACGAGCGACAGCATCAGCGACGCGAACTCACTTCCCGTCGGGAAGAAGGTCTTGGCGATGTACACGGCGTAGTAGCCGTAGACGATGAAGTCGTACATCTCGAGGAAGTTGCCGCTCGAGACGCGCAGCACGGCACCGATCCTGGCGCGGCGGGCGGCGGGCGACGTCGACATCGGCGATCCCGCGGCGTTGAGACTGCTGTCGGGCGGCTGGGTGTTGGTCAGCATGGCTCGGTGATTCGGTACGACTACGGAATGACCCCGATTTCCTTCGAGACGGTGCGATAGGCGGCGGTCTGCTCCGTCACGAACCGCTCGAACTCCCGTCCGCCGACGAAGAAGGGCGTGAGTCCGTTGCGCGCGAGAAGCGTTTTCCATTGCTGCGACGTACTCATGGTGCGCAGACGCTCGACCCATTGCTGATAGGCCGAGTCGCTGATCCCCGGCGGCGCATAGAAGCCGCGCCAGATCACGAACACGAGGTCGAATCCCTGCTCGCGCGCCGTGGGGATGGCGGCGAGCGCGCCCTTCGTGCGCTTCTCGCCCAGTACGGCCAGCACGCGCAGGTCGCCTCGCTCGACCTCACGCAGCACCTTCGACACGTCGCCCGGATAGACCTGCACCGTGCCGGCGCGCAGCAGCGAGATCGCCTCGGCCGGACCGCTGAGCGGCAGGTACTGCACGCGCCGCACGTCCAGTCCGGCGGTACGGGCCAGCAGGAGCATCTTCATGTGATCCTGGCCGCCCACCGCGCTGCCGCCGCCGATCGTGATCCGATCCGGGTGCGCACGCCACGCGGCCACGAACTCGGGCAACGTGCGCCACGGCGCGTTCGCGCTCACGGCGATGACGCTCGGCTCCGCGTCGAGCGCCGCAATCCATCGGACGTCCCGCTCAGTCTTCGCGCCATAGTGATGCTGGGCGAGACCGAGCAGGGTGGATGGGCTCGCGGCGGCGATGACGCGCTCGTTTCCGCGCGACTCGTTCACCATCCGGGCGTAGGCCACCCCGCCCCCGTCGCCCGGAATGTTGGTCACGAGGAGTGGGCGGCCTCCGGGCGCGAGCACCCCTAGCATCTGCGCCGTGGTGCGACAGGTGAAGTCCCACCCGCCGCCAGGGTTCGCCGGCGCGATGCACGTTCCGGCGTTCGTCGATGCCTCCGAGGCACAGCCGACCAACAGCAGCGCGAGGAGTGACAGCTTCATCGACGGGAGACTGAGAGAAGGGAGACGCGCCGACGGGAAGACGTCCCGCCGGCGCCCCGGTCGGCGCTACTAGCGGCCGATCGTCTCCGAGGATGGCAGTGGCAGACAGGTGAGATCGCCGTAGGGTACTCCCTTCTGATTCCTGCCGGTAGCGAATGGATAGGGCGCACCATAGCGAAGAATATCGCCCAGCCGGTGGCCGTCGAGGAACAGCGTGCGGCGGCGCTCCTCCTTGACGTCGTCGGCCGAGCCGGTGCCAGCATACGCCGGCAGTGCGTACTTCGTGCGGATCGCGTTGATGGCCGCCACCGCGCTGGCTGGCTCGGCTTCCGCGATGATCAGCTGCGCCTCGTCCCACGTGGCAATCGGCATCGGCGCATCGAGGGTAAGGTACTTCTTCTGTATCCAGAGCGGCGTGAGCCCGTCCTGTCCATTCGCCCGCGTGGGATCCTTGATGACCGGTACGCGCACGTCCGGCGCACCGCTGACGGTGAGCCCGCGGTACTCGGGGGCAATCGTCTCGTGCGCGTTGACCGTGCCGGCGGCGACCGTGGTGTTGTATCGCCGAACCGGCTGCGTGCCGTAGGTGGCGTTGAACGCGAAGGTGGTCGGTGTGACGAGCTTCGCGTCTGCGGCCGCGCCGGCATAGTTCTTCTGATCGAGTCGCGCCCGGGCGCGCCCCACGTAGGCGGCGTTGAGCAGCGTCGCGTTGCTCGCGGCTGTGGCAAGGGCGATCGCCCGTGTGAAGCGCGCCTCGGCGATCGCGAGCGTGGCCGCCGGCGTGATGAGCGGCTCGGGGCCGGTCGCCATCTGGCAGTACGCCTCACCAAGCAGCGTGTATGAGAACCCTGCATAGGTCGCCGCGGTTGCGGTGAGCAGCGTTCGAGTCGGCACCTGCGCATCGGTGAAGCCGTCGAGCGTGGTGATGGCGTTCTCCGCCTGCACGCGCGCCGTCTGGAGCGGCACGTAGAGCGCGTAGTTTCCGAGCGTGGCCGCCACGCTCTGGCAGGGCAGGATGCCGTTGTCGTAGCTCGAGAGGCGTCCCCCCCAGCCCACCACCTCACCGTTGGCCGAGCTGTTCCACAGCTCGTTCGACCAGAGGCCGGTGTCGTGGACGTACTCGGAGAATGCGCACTCGAAGTCTGCCTGTGCGCCGGCGACCATCGTGATCGCGAGCCCGGGGCTCTCGAGCGCCGACGCGGGAACCTTGCCCGGCAGCGAGACGTCGAGCACGCCCGAGCAGGCCTGGAGCAACTGCAGGCTCGCGAGCGCGATCCCCGCGCTGCACATGCGAACCCGGCGATGCCTGTGAAGTCGGTTGAGCATGAGATGAGGTCCTATTGGGTGTTCGGGCGCGGTGCGCCGGTGGGAGTCGCTCAGAAGCCGAGGCGGGCGGTGAAGACGATCTGCGACGAAGGCGGAATCGTCGTCTGGAATCGCGCGGCGGTCTCCGCACCGGGTGGACGCTGTTCCGGATCGAATATCCTGGTGCCGTAGATGTCCGTCTGCGCCTGCCAGAGGATCGCCACGTTGCGCCATGCTCCCGTGAGCGACGCGCTCGATGCGCCGAGTCGCGAGGCGAAGCGGTCGGGGAGGGCGTAGCTCGCCGACAGCTCGCGCAGCTTGGCGAAGCCGGCGTCGAAGAAGCCGAGAGGAGGACGACCGACCGACCCCTGATATGCGGCGAACACCGGATCGACGGGACCCGAGATCGGGTTGGACATCGCGGTGTTCTGGAAGTTCTGATGGTTCGCCTCGGTCGACCCGTCTTCGTAGGTCATCCCCTTCTGGAAATCCACCAGCGCGGACAACCGGAGGTTCTTCGCGAGCGTGACCGTGTTGGTGATGCTACCGAGCTGTGTCGGGGTGGGCTGGCCGTAGTAAAGCAGCGGCGCACTGGCGCAGGCGACCGTGCCACCGGCACCGTTGTCGCAGAGGACGTTCTGAAGCACGCCCGTGGAGGAATAGTCGGCGCTGACTACCTTCTTCCAGAAGAAGGATCCGACCGCGTAGCCCTCCTTGTTGTACTGATCGATCGCGTTGCCGCTGTTCGGGATGCCGACCGGCGCGAGCCCACCAAGGCTCTCGACGCGGTTGTGGGCCGTCGCGAGGCTGACGCCGAGATCCCATCCCACGCGCGGCAGGTCGAGCACGCGGGCATTGACGCCGAGCTCCGTGCCCCACGCCTTCACGAGGCCGAGGTTCACGACGCGGACACCCGGAAAGCCGACCGACGGTTCGTTCTGCTGGCGCACGATCGCGTCCTTCGTCGTGCGGTGATAGTTGGTGAAGGTGGCCGTGATGCGGTCATCGAGGAATCCGACGTCGAAGCCGAGCTCCAGCTCCTCGCCGCGCTCAGGGCGCAGCGCGGTGTTGCCGAGCGAGCCGGGGGTAAGCACGGGCACGTTGCCCGGACCGGTCGTCGGGGTGTAGAGCGTGATCGCGTCGAAGGCATCCGGCTGCTGACCGGCCTGTCCCCACGCGCCGCGCAGGCGCAGCTGGCTCACCGACTGCCAGCGCCAGAACGGCTCCTCATTCACGACCCACGCGCCACTGAGCTTCGGGTAGTAGGCGGCCTTGTAGTCCTTGCCGAACGCGCTGTTGGCGTCGCCGCGCACGGCCGCCGTGAGGAAGAGGCGATTCTTCCAGCCGAGCGCCTCCTGCACGTAGAAGCCAAGCGTCTTGTTCTCGACGTAGTCCTCGCCCGATGACGTCGTGGCCGCGCCGCCGATCGTGGTCACGTCGGGCGTGGGGAAGTTTTGCCCGTACTCGCTCGCCAGCGTGTTCTGCTTTCTGTAGTACTGCGCGCCGACTGATGTGGCAGTCGTGAGGCTCGTGTGCTCGGTCTTCGCGGTCGCGGAGTAGTCGAGCGTCGAATAGTTGGTGGTGATGTTCTCGAGCGTCTTGTCGCCCGTGCCCTTGCTGCCGAAGAAGTTCGTCTGCCCGTCGGGCACGCGCGGGAAAAGGATCTGGTTTGTCGTGCTGCCGGCGTCCACGCCCGCCTTGAGCGACTGCGTGAGCCAGGAGAGCGGCGTGTTCCGGATCTCGAGGCCACCGGTGAAGCGGTTCACCTTGGAGCGGGAGTCGATCAGTCCGGCGACGTCCGGGTTGGCGTAGCGAAAGCCCTGCGTCGCCGTGTTGATCAGTGTGGGCTTGCTGTAGATGATCATGTCCCACACGCCGAAGCCTTCGGCCGCCTGCGCGAAGCGTGTTTCGTTCTGGATGAAGTCGAGGTGCGCATTCACTTGCCAGGCGGTGCTCGGCAGCAACGACACATTCGCGCGGCTGGAGGTCTGCTTCATCCAGTTGTAGTCGACGATCCCCGTGTTGTTGAGCTGATCCCCCGAGAGGAAGTAGCGTGCGGCTTCGGTGCCGCCGCTCAGGCTTGCGTTCACCTCGTGCAGGCGGCCGCTGGAGAAGATGTCGCGCCCCGTCAGCTCCCTCCATCGCGTGATCATGTTGATGCTGTCCAGCGCACCAGTGTTCGGGTTCTTGCCGTAGCTGGGCGGCAGGCGGCCTTCCGCGTTCGGCAGGAAGTTGCCCCCCTCCTTCACCGCGATGTCGAAGCGGGGTTTGCCGCTCTTGCCCTGTTTCGTGATGATCTGGATGACGCCGTTGGAGGCCTCCGTGCCGTACAGCGTTGCCGCTGCAGGCCCTTTGATGATCTCCATCGACTCGATGTCTTCCGGATTGAAGTCGTTGAGCCGGTTGCCATAGCGACCATTCCTGATCGCCGGACCACTGGCGGCGTTGTTGTCCACTCGCACGCCGTCCACGTAGATGATCGGCGAGTTGGTGAGCGACAGGCTGGCCGCACCGCGGATGCGTACCGCGCTGCCCGCGCCGATCATGCCGGCGTTCGGGAGGATCATCACGCCCGGACTCTTCTGCCCGAGCAACTGCTGGACGTTCACCGCCGGCGACGTCTCGATGATCTTCGCCATGTCGAGCTTCTCGACCGCGTTGCCGATGGCGCGCATCTGCGTTCCGCCAGGCGTTCCGGTCACGACCATTGCGTCGAGCGCAAGGGCTGCGGCGCCGAGGGCGAAGTCCACGCTGGACGTTGCGCCGTCAGCCAGGTTGATGTCGCGCTCGGAGCTCGCGTAGCCGATCCGCTTGGCGCGGAGTCGGGCCGGTCCGGCCGGTACGCCGGCCAACCGGTAGCGCCCCTGTGCATCGGTCTGGGTGCCAATGGTAGTCCCGACGATCGAGATCTGCACGCCGGCGATCGGCTGACGCGATGCGTCGTCGGTGACCGTACCGGTCAGCGTGGCAGCGCGCGCCGGCCGGTCGCTCGGCGCCGCGCGGGCGCCAAGTGGCGCGGCAAGTGCGGCCAGGCCGAGCATCGCGACGAGCGTGAATCGATTGGACATACGGTGTCTCCCGATCGGACGAGGAGTGCAGCGGTGGGGTGGCGCATGCTCCGGCGGAGGGCGGGAGCGGGAAGTCCTGCACGCCCTCGGCGTCGTTCAGCGAGGGCAGAACCTTTTGTAGATTGCTCGGACAATCGGGTGGGACGAGCATCGGCGTCGATGCGGCCGCAAACCTAGGCGCGCAACCTAGACGCACGATTAACAGGCTCGAGACAGCGCCGAGCGGTGCGCGCCTTCAATAGAGCGGCACCGTCACGCGGCTGGCAGCGCGAGCGTGAACACCGTGCCCGAGACGTCCGACGATGTAAGCTCGAGCCGGCCGCCGTGGGCACGGGCAATCCGCCAGGCGATGGAGAGACCCAGGCCAGCGCCGCTCGACGCGCCGATCGCGCGCGTGCGAGCTTCGTCGGCGCGGAAGAAGCGGTCGAAGACGCGCGCCTGCGCCTCGCATGGGATCCCCGGTCCGTCGTCGCGCACGTGTACGAGATGCTCGCCGCCGACCGTCTCGAGCTCCACGTGCACCGAGCCGCCCCGCGGCGTGAACTTGGTGGCGTTGTCGAGCAGGTTGGTGACGATGCGGTCGATCAGCTCCGGGTCGCCGCTCACGCGTGCTTCCGCCGACGGCTGGAAGGCGAGCTGCACGCCGCGGT
>JALYXJ010000108.1 GCA_030947165.1 Gemmatimonadota bacterium | reverse complement strand
CCTTGTGCACGTAGACGTGCACCGTCTTGCCGGTCCCCATCGCGTTCGTGCCGAGGATGCCTGCGGCGTACGCCTCCTTGCAGGCGGCGTTCATCTTCTCGAGCGCCTCGGTGTATTCTCCGCGGATGTAGACGTACGCGATCTCGGCGCCAATGGCGTACGCGCCGATCGCGCAGCCCTCCACCAGGGCGTGCGGCGTCCACCGCATGATCTCGCGGTCCTTGAAGGTGCCCGGCTCGGACTCGTCGGCGTTGCAGCACAGGTAGTGCGGCTTGCCGTCGCCCGGCTTCATGAAGCTCCACTTCATGCCCGTGGGGAAGCCGGCGCCGCCGCGACCGCGGAGCCCCGACTCCTTCACGATGGTCACGATCTCGGCGGGCTCCATGCGAAGCGCCTTCTCGAGCGCGACGTAGCCGCCGCGCTGGCGCCAGCCGTCGAGGCCAATGGCCTCCTGCTCGCCGAAGTACTTGGAGAGAACGAGCGTCTCGCGCTCGTGCGGCTTGTGGGGGAAGCCCATGTCTAGCCCAGAGAGGCGATGAGATCGGGCACCGTCTCCGGCGTCACCGACTCGATGAACTTCTCGTTGACCATCAGCGGCGTGTTGAACCCGCACGCGCCGAGGCACTCGACTTCGATCACCGCAAATTTCCCGTCGGGTGAGGTGGCACCCAGGTCGCCGCAGCCGGTGTGCTTGAGCAGCGCCTTCACCACGTCCTCCGCGCCGCACACGTTGCACGGCGACGTGGTGCAGACCTGGATGAAGTGCTTGGCGACCGGATGCTGGTGGTACATCGTGTAGAAGGTGACCACCCCCTTCACGTAGGCCGGCGTGAGGTCGAGCAGCTCGGCCACCTCGGCCATGGCGTCGCTACTCACCCAGCCGCGCGCTTCCTGCACGATCCACAGCGCCGGCAGGAGCGCCGCCATCTTGTTCGGATAGCGGGTGAGCAGCTCATCCAGCTCGCGCCTGCGCTCGCCCGTGAACACAGGGGCGGAGGGGCCGCGCGCATGGAGCCCGTGCGGAGCGTCTCCGGGCGCGCGCAGGTCCCCCATCTCGTTGTGCGGGCCGCTCATCGATCGATCTCTCCCATCACGATATCGATCGACGCGTTGATCGCGATCACATCCGACAGGAGATGTCCTTCGACCATCTTCGGGATGGCCGAGAGATTCACGAACGACGGCGGACGGATGCGCCAGCGGACCGGCTTGGACGTGCCGTCGGACACCATATAGTAGCCCTTCTCACCCTTCGGGCTCTCGACGGCCACGTACGCTTCGCCGATCGGCGGCCGCGGACCCTCCATCACCTGCTTGAAGTGGTGGATCATGCTCTCCATGTCGCTCGTCGCCCTGGATTTCGCCGGAAGGATCACCCGGTGATCGGCGACGTTGATCGGTCCATCGGGCAACCGCTTGAGCGCCTGCTCGAGGATCCGCACCGACTGGCGCAGCTCCTCCATGCGCACGAGGAAGCGGTCGTACACGTCGCCCGCCTGGCCGACCGGGACGTCGAAGTCGTAGGTCTCGTAGTCCAGGTACGGGAAGTCCTTGCGAACGTCATACGCGACGCCTGAGGCGCGGAGCATCGGACCCGACAGGCCGTAATTGAGCGCCTCTTCCGCCGACATCGCGCCCAGCCCGACCGTGCGGCCGACCCAGATCGCGTTCTTCGTCAGCATCGTGTCGCACTCGGCGAGCACCTTCGGGAACGTCCGGACGAAGTTCTGAAGGTCGTCCGTCCAGCCGTCGGGGATGTCGGCGGCCAGGCCGCCCACGCGTGTCAGGCTCGTGGTCAACCGCGCGCCGATCCAGCTCTCGAGCATCGTGTACACGCGCTCGCGCTGCTGGAAGATCCAGAGGAAGGGGGTGAAGGCGCCGATGTCGATGCAGAAGGTGCCGAGCCACACGCAGTGCGAGATGATGCGCGACAGCTCGCTGGCGATCACTCGCAGCACCTTGCACCGCTCCGTAATCTCGATGCCGAACAGCCGCTCCGCGCCGAGCGCGAAGGCGACGTTGTTTCCCGGACTGTTGAGGTAGTCCTCGCGGTCCGTCCAGGGGATGATCTGATTGTACTGCCGGTACTCGCCGATCTTCTCGAAGCCGCAGTGCAGGTAGCCGATGTGCGGGATGCACCGCACGACCGTCTCGCCGTCCAGCTCGAGCACGAGCCGCAGCACGCCGTGCGTGGCCGGGTGCTGGGGACCGAGGTTGATCAGCATGTGATCGCTCTCGAGCTCAGGCTCCAGCGCCGGAGAGGGGGTGACTGGAATCAGCTTGCCGCCGGCATCGGTCACGAGGGGGACCCGCTGCGGACGGCCGCGCGAATCCAGGCCCGTCGTCGAGAGCTCGACCTCCACCGTCCGTTTCGTCGTCGCCATGTACGTCTACTCCCCCACCTTCTCGCCCGTGCTCAGACGCTGCCGCATGTCGCTCGGCAGGTCCTCGAACGCCTCGGCGATCGAGAGCTCTTCCATGCTGTACTTGGCCTCCGGATTCTGCGACAACGCCTGCCGGAGCTGCTCCGACCGGCTGAACCGGCCACGCAGCGGGAAGTCCTTCCGCAACGGAAAGCCTTCCTTGTACTGCTCCCACATCAGGATGCGTCGGAGATCGGGGTGCCCGGCGAAGCGGATCCCGAACATGTCGTAGCACTCGCGCTCCATCCAATCCGCGCCCTTGTGGATGTCCCACACACTCGGCACCTCGAGCGGCTGCCCCTTCGGGATCAACGCCTTGAGGCGGAGGAAGCGACGAAAGGGAATCGACCGCAGGTGCCACACCACCTCGATCGGACGCTCGAGGTCGCGGTATTCCACGGCAGTGATGTCCGAGCAGTAGTCATAGCGCTGTGAACTATCGTCATGCAGCCAACGCACGATCTCGTTCACGCGCGAGCGCTCGACGATCACGGTCGTCTCGCCCCAGACCACGTCGACACGCTCGATGGCACCACCAAACTTCGCCCTCAGACGGTCGGCGGTCGGATTCGCGACGCCATCCTTGTACGGCACGTTCTTGGGCGTGACCGGCGCAGGCGTACCAACGGGCGTGGCATGGCCGGCCATCACCGGCATGAATTTGTCGCTCACAGCCCCGACCGCGTCTGGTGGATCGAGTTGCCAAACGGCTCGGAGAGCTCGTCGATCATGGAGGGGGGGATATAGAGCTGGCTCGTGGGGTCGGGCTCCATCTCGTTGCGCAGCGACTTGTCCGCCATGCGCTCCTTTTTGACTTTCTCCTGGAGCATCATGATCCCGTACAGCAGTCCTTCGGGACGCGGCGGGCAGCCGGGCACGTAGACGTCCACCGGGATGATCGTGTCGATGCCCTGCACCACGGCGTAGTTGTCGAACATGCCGCCGGTGGACGCGCACGCACCCATCGAGATGCACCACTTGGGCTGCGGCATCTGCTGCCAGATGCGACGGATCACCGGCGCGAGCTTGAACGGCACGCGGCCGGCGCAGATGAGGACGTCCGCCTGACGGGGCGAAAAGCTCATGCGCTCCATGCCGAATCGCGCGAGGTCGAACTTCGAGGCGGCGGTGGCCATGAACTCGATGGCACAGCATGCGGTGCCAAAGGGCATGGGCCACAGGGAATTCGCTCGCCCCCAGTTGACGAGGAAATCGAGCTTCGTGGTGACCCAGCTCTCCTGACTCTGCGGATCGATGGTGGTGAAGTTCGACTCCGGACGCGGGCTCAGTCCCATTGCAGCGCTCCCTTCTTCCACACGTAGATGAAGCCGACGAGGAGGATGGCGATGAACACCAGCATCTCCCAGAGGCCGAACAGGGAGATATGCCCTGCGGGACACGCGCCGGCCACGAAGTCCACGTCGCAGGAGAGTCGCTGGAAGTGCGCCCCCCACGGGATCATGAACACCGTCTCGATGTCGAAGATGATGAACAGCACGGCGACCATGTAGAACTTGACGGAAAAGCGTTCACGCGCGTCGCCGAGCACCGGTATCCCGGACTCGTAGGGCGTCTGCTTGACCGCGGTCGGCCGAGGCCGCAGCGTGAGGTGGGAGATGATGAGGATCAGCGCCGCGTTGGCGACGACGAATCCCACGAGCAACAGGACCGGCAAGTACGTGCGTTCCATGGGTCTCCGCACTTCGTGAAATCTTTCACTAAGTCGCAGCGCATCAAGTTACCCGGTGCTGCAAAGCAGTGTCAACGGCTGTCAACGGCGCTTGGCAGATCGTGTTCAACACGCGTACCTTTCGCGCCGCTTCACCCGCCGGCCCCAGCCGCGCCGCCCTTCCCTCCCTCCTCGCCCGCCGCCGCATGTGCATCATGTCCGACCGCTGGATCACCCGCATGGCCAAGGAACACGGGATGATCGAGCCCTTCGAGGGACGTCAGGTCCGCGAGGGGGTCATCTCCTACGGGGTGAGCTCCTACGGCTACGACATGCGTGTGGCGCGTGAGTTCCGGATCTTCACCAACGTTCTGAGCTCGATTGTCGATCCCAAGAACTTCGACCCGAAGTCGTTCGTCGAGTTCGAGGGTGACGTCTGCATCGTCCCCCCCAACAGCTTCGCGCTGGCCCGATCGATCGAGTATTTCCGCATCCCCCGCAATGTCCTGACCGTTACGGTGGGCAAGTCCACGTATGCCCGGTGCGGGATCATCACGAACGTCACCCCCTTCGAGCCGGAATGGGAAGGTTTCGTGACGCTGGAGATCTCCAACACGACCCCCCTGCCGGCGAAGATCTACGCCAACGAGGGGATCGCGCAGGTGCTCTTCTTCGAGGGGAAGGAGGAGCCGGAGGTGTCGTACAAGGACAAGAAGGGGAAGTACCAGGGGCAGCATGGTGTCACGCTGCCCCGGCTCTGACCGCCGTCATCTTGTGGGTCGGCAGCGCCTTCTCCAGCGTAGCCAGCCGTCCATAGCGCCGGAGGTCGACCCAGCGATGCCCGTATTCGTCGAACAGTGAGTGCCGCCGGTTGTAGAGAATCTCGTCCACCAGATCGCCGGCGTAGGCCGCGCCCAGCGGGGCGAGCCCGCCGGAGTTCACCCGGATGAAGTCCAGATCCTGAATCGCCGCGGCGCGATTGCCCAGCGCATTGTTGGCCTCGGTCTGGAGCAGGATGAGCTCCTCGTTCTTGATGATCGGTACTGAGGCTGTGCTGCTGCCGTACGCGATGATCTTGACGTTGGAGCTCACGCTCTGAGTCGTCACGGTGACCGTCGTAACGAGCGCTTTGCTCGACGCACGCAGATCGACCGAGCCGTCCGGACGCCGCTGAGCCTCGGTCAGGAAGCTCGGCACCGCCACGAGAGCGCGGGGCGCCGCGTCGAACAAGGGGTTCGCTACGTCGCCCGAGTTCGTGGAAAACACGTGGTAAGCACCCGTGGCGGGCGCGGCCGCTGAACCGCCGGCCGTGGCGAAGAACGACTCGTTCAGCGCGACGAGTGCCTCCGCCCACGCCCCACGATAGACGTCACCGCGGGCCATCAATGCGCGGTTCACCTTAAGTCGTCGAGATCGGAACTTCGGCGTGCAAATGCGCGCTACTGGCCGACATCCAACACGCCGAGCAGGAAGACCACCACCGCGCTGCCGATCAGGAAGGCGATGACACCCCACACCGCGCCATTGCCGGCGGAGACGGAGGCACCCACCGGGCCATGGCCCTTTCGCTGCTCGCGCCCTGGATCCGGGGCCGGCACGTAGTTGGTGTCGGGCACGGCGTCCGCGCCGCCGAGCGCCTTCTCCGGCAGATCGTACCGCTCGGGTATCCCTTCGTTTCAGACGACTCACTCATGGCGCGCTCCAGGTGGCCGTCACGACACGCGTGCAGCAACTGCGCCAGGAACGGTGTTCGGGCCGTCCCGGTCCGTGCCCTGCTCGGCTGTCGTCGTTCAGTTCCCCTCCGCGTTCCTCCGCGTCCTCCGCGGTTCAATGCTCCCGCAAAGGCATTTACCACAGAGGACGCCGAAGGTCGCAGAGACGGCAACTTCAATTGCTGGCGTAGCGGACACGACGCTGGGTCGAACGCGAGCTTAGTCTTCCCCACTCCCCGCCCGCTCATCGATCTTCGTGATCGCGGCGCGCATGAAGTCCCGGTTCATGCGCGAGATCACGTCGATGCTGATCTCCTTCGGGCAGGCCTCCTGGCACTCGCCGAACAGCGTGCATCCGCCGAACGACTCGAGGTCCATCTGCGCCACCATGCGGAGCGCGCGGCGATAGCGCTCCGGCTGGCCCTGCGGCAGCAGCCCGAGGTGGGCCACCTTCGCGCCGGTGAACAGCGAGGCGGAGCCGTTCGGGCACGCGGCCACGCACGCGCCGCAGCCGATACACGCGGCGGCGTCCATGGCGGCGTCCGACGCCTGCTTGGCGACGGGGATGTTGTTGGCGTCCTTCGCGCTGCCCGTGGGCGCACTGATGTAGCCGCCCGAGGCGATGATCCGATCGAGCGCGGCTCGATTCACCACCAGATCCTTGATCACCGGGAAGGCGCGGGCGCGCCATGGCTCGATCACCAGGGTGTCGCCGTCCTTGAAGCTGCGCATGTGGAGCTGGCAGGTGGCCGTGCCGCGCATCGGTCCGTGCGCCACGCCGTTGATCATCATGCCACACGACCCGCAGATCCCCTCGCGACAGTCGTGATCGAAGGCGATCGGCTCGGCGCCTGTCTCGATCAGCCGCTCGTTCACCACGTCGAGCATCTCGAGGAACGACATATCCGGGCTCACGTCGGCCGCCTGATAGTCCTTCAGCTCGCCGGTCGAGTTCGGCCCGTCCTGCCGCCAGACCTTGAGGGTGAGATTCATCGTTCCGCCCGTTCCGGTCACTTGTAGCTCCGCTGTGAGAGCTTGATGTTCTCGTAGACGAGGGGCTCCTTGCTGAGCACCGGCGGCTGGCTCTCTCCCACGTATTGCCATGCCGCGACGTACGCGAAGTGCTCGTCGTCGCGCAGGGCCTCTCCGTCGGGGGTCTGGTGCTCGGTGCGGAAATGCCCGCCGCACGACTCTTCGCGATGAAGCGCGTCGCGGCACATCAGCTCACCCAGCTCGAAGAAGTCGGCGACCCGCCCGGCGTGCTCGAGCGTCTGATTGAGCTCGGCGCCGTCGCCGGGTACGCGGACATCGCGCCAAAACTCCTCGTGCAGCTTCGGGATCAGCTCCAGCGCCGTCTTCAGTCCCGTCGCGTCGCGGGCCATTCCGCAGTACTCCCACATGATCTTTCCCAGCTCGCGATGGAACGAGGCGACCGTCCGCGTGCCGCGCACGTCGAGCAGACGCTTGGTGCGCGTCATGACGTCGGCTACCGCGGCCTTCACCTCGGGCGCATCGGCCCTCACCGGCTCCAGCTTGTTCGACGCCAGGTAGTCGCCGATCGTGTTCGGCAGCACGAAATAGCCGTCGGCGAGTCCCTGCATGAGCGCGCTCGCCCCAAGACGGTTGGCCCCGTGATCCGAAAAATTCGCTTCGCCCGCCACGTGGAGCCCGGGGATGGTGCTCATGAGATTGTAGTCCACCCAGAGCCCGCCCATCGTGTAGTGCACCGCCGGGTAGATGCGCATGGGCACCCGGTACGGATTCTCGTCCGTGATGCGCTCGTACATCTCGAACAGGTTGCCGTACCGCTCGCGGATCTTGTCCTCGCCCAGACGCTT
>JALYXJ010000096.1 GCA_030947165.1 Gemmatimonadota bacterium | reverse complement strand
GGTGCCGGCCAGCACCGACGCACCCGCCGCCGATGCTGAATGGTTCCCGCTCGACTCGCTGCCGCCGCTCGCGCCACGGCATCGGGCTGTTGTGGAGCGCGCCGCGGCCGTCGCACGCCAGCGCGTGGATCAGTCCCCGCTCGCGTTCCGCCTCCTGCCTCCCACGTTCACGCTGAGCGACCTGCAGAGCGTCTACGAGCTCCTCCTGGGCCGACAGCTCCACAAGGCCAGCTTCCGGCGCGCGCTCCAGGCCAGCTATCTGGTGGAGCCCACGGACGAATGGCGGAGCGAGGGGCGCGGCCGGCCGGCGCAGCTGTTCCGCTTCGCACCCAGGAAACGGCGGGGCGCCAGACGTGGGGTGCGGTTCGACCTGTTCACGGACTGAGTGGCCGGGGGCCTCCCCGCCCCGCCCGAGCTGCCTCTCCTGCCCCTTCCGCCGGCTCCCGAACATCGCCGCGGCGGCCGATACTGATCACTGGCACGAGACCCGCAGAGAGAAAAGGCAAGCGAGCTCAAACGGGCGCCTCCAGGGCGCTCAGCGGGCCACGCCGCAGCGCCAGTTGCCCGTTGGTACTACTTGCGTCTGGCATATTAGTCGCAATATGTTCTTTAGGTCCAATCTCGGGGCGGACATGCTCGATTACCTGGACGGCCTCTGCGCGGCGTTGCTCGCGCGAAATGGGACTGAGATCCGCCGCCTCCTTCGGCATCCGTTGGCGCGTGCGTTACCGCGCCGGGTGCGTGAAGAGGGTTACGCGATCGCTCGCGCTGGCCCGGAGAGCTTCCGTGCCCCGGTGCAGACCCTCCATTTCTACCATCAAACGCTTCATCTGCTCGGCGCCCGTCCGGCGGCCGCCCGGTCCGACACCGACATCACGGCCAACGAGCAGAGCGCCGGCGAGAGCCGCCAGATCGAGATGCCGCTCCGCGCCGCCGGCGGCTGAGCGCTAGTCCGCGCGACGCACCTCGGCGCGTCGACGCAGCACCCGCCGCGCGATCGCCGCATTGTCGTTGGCGATGCGAAACAACTCCGCCACCACCGAGTTCTCGTCGTCGCCCTCCAGCTCCTCCACCACGAGCGGGACCGCATCGTCACGGCGCGGAGCAGCCTGTCGCGGCTCGATCACCACGCGCCCGCGTCGTCGTTCCGACGCCACGTCCCCCCGGTCGCTCACCACGAGCTCCACCCGCACGTAGCCGCCCCCGGGCATCGGCCGCGCATACAGCGCCTGCGCCATCCCGCCGTCGTCCGTCACGACGTCGCCCTGATGTGGGTCCAGCATCTGCACCTCCAGCTCGACTCCGTTCCAGCAACGCCGCGTCAACCGACCGCGAGCGTCTTCTCCAGCGCCTCCATCGCGCGGCCGAGGGTCCGTGCAGCCGGTCCTTTGCCAAGCGCGCCCGCCCAGACGTCCCCCATACGTGCGATACGCGCCGGCATCGTGCGCACGTTGAACGTGCTCGTGCGTAGTCGCGCCGCGAGCTCCCGTTCCTGAAGCGGCGCCGACACCGTGGCCTCGGGACGCGCGCGCACGCTGTACACGCTCGCCATGCTCTTGCCTCGGGCGTTCTGCATCGCGTCCACGTAGATGCTGCCCGCCGGTCTCGCCTTGATCGACCGCTCCACGGTAGCGCGTTCCGGGCGAAGTGCAACGACCGCGTTCGCCACCAGCATTGCCAATCGTGCCGACACGTCGTATGACGTGTGGGGCGGGAGCGCGAACACGAGATGAATGCCCGATGCACCGGAGGTCTTCACCGCCACGCGCAGCCCCATCTGGTCGGCGATTCGCCGCACGTCGCGCGCCAGCTCGACCACCGCCGAGAACGGTACGTCGTCGCCCGGATCGAGATCGATCAGGCAGCGATCCGCCGCGTCGATCTCCGACACGCGCGACAGCCACGGATGCACCTCGATCGCGCCGAGCTGCACCGTGTACAGCAGCGTTGCCAGATCACCGCCGATGATCCGCGCGCGCACACCCTTGTCCTCCGTGGGCAGCGGCTTCACACGCACGACGTCGGGGACGTGCGCGCCCGCGTCCTGTTGAAAGAACATCTGCCCCCCAACCCCGTCGGGATAACGCTTGAGCACGAGCGGTCGCCCGTCGATCTCGGGCAGCAGATACGGTGACACGCGGGTGTAGTAGCGCATCAGCGCACCCTTCGTCACCTCTGCTTCGGGGAAGTAGATCTTGTCCAGGCTCGAGACGTGGAGCGCGACGCCGCTTCCGAGATCGAGGTCTCCCTTCCCCGCCCCGCGCTCGATCGCCGTGAGCTGGGCTTCCACCTCGGCCGGGGTGACCCCCTTCGACGCTCGCTTAGGCGCGCGCTTCTTCGCCGGGCGAGCCGGTGCCGACTTACGCGGCGTCATGCGCCATCTCTCCGGTGCCCCATCGCTGGAGGCTCACTCCTTCGATCGTGACGTCGCGCGGCGACTTGTCGTCCCGCACGCCAAGAAAGATCGGCTGGCGCAGCAGGCGATCCGACGTCCACTCAGCGAACTTGACCTCGACCACGACCGTGGGCGCGACCCAGTGCGCGCGCTCGTTCGTCCGGGGCGGCTTCACGAATGGTGACGTGCGACGCTCGAGCTTTGCGAGACGACCGTACATCTCGGCGAGCCCGTCGCGCGTGAACCCGCCACCGGTGTGGCCCACGTACACGAACTCGCCCGCCTTGTCGTAGGCGCCGAGGAGCAATGCGCCGAAGTAGGGACGCGTCTTGCGCGGCTCGGTGAAGCCGCCGACCACGAACTCGGCGCGAAACAGGAGCTTGAGCTTGAGCCAGGCGTCGGATCGAGTGCCTGGCTGATAGCGCGCGTCGATACGCTTCGCGATGATGCCTTCCCAGCCGGCTCGCCGCGCGCGTGTCAGCATCGCGCTGCCCCGCGTGGTGTTGTCGCTGATCGCGACGGACCTGTCGTCCGGATCTCCGGCGTCGTCGAAGAGCGCCTCGAGGTGATCGCGACGCTCACGCCACGGACGCGGCAGCAGCGAGGCTCGCCCGTCACGCAGGATGTCGAACACCACGAGCGACGTTGGCGCCTCGAGGGCCAGCCGCAGGATCTCGTCCTCGTCCTTGAGATGCATGCGCGACTGCAGCTGCTGGAACTCGCTGCTGACCGCGGCGACGCCTCCGCGCCGTCGCTTGGCGCGCGCCACTACTTCGCCGTCGAGCAGGAGGGCGCGTCCCGCTCGGGCCGCGAGCTCCCGCAGGCCGAGCACGAGCTCGGGGAATTGCCCGCTCTTGTCCTTGCCGTTGCGCGTGACGAGCCGAACATGCTTGGCCGACGCTTCCGCGAGCACGCGCATCCCGTCGTACTTGGGCTCGAACGTCCAGCCCTCGCCACGCGGCACGCTGTGGCCCAGGGTTGCGTACATCGGCTCGGGGAGACTCGTGCGCGGCGTGGCCACGCGCAGCGAGGGGGCAAAACGAATGCCCCGGAACGCCTGGAACCGGTAGGGAGGCGTGTCCCGGTCAGTCGATCTGGTTCTCGATCACCGAGCGCCCAGGAGCCGTGAATTCCGGGGCGCTCGAGGGGTGGGTCAGGTCAGCTGGCCTTGGTCACGTCGGCCGCCTGCGGGCCTTTCTGGCCCTGGACGATTTCGAACTCGACCTTGTCCCCTTCCGCCAGGGACTTGAACCCATTGCCCTGGATCGCGCTGAAGTGCACGAAGACGTCGGGGCCACCTTCCCGCGAGATGAAGCCAAACCCCTTCGCGTCGTTGAACCACTTCACCGTACCGTTGATGCGAGCCATGAAGCGTACCTCTTACCAGAACTGAGCCTGATCCGGGTGGCGAGGAAGTGGCCGGTCGACGGCCGCCGCTCGTCCCACGCGATCCGTGAATGCCCCGTCGTGCCACCATCGGCGCTCGGGGCGGGACGTACCCATCAGGCGGGCAAGTTTTGTGCACACGAAGACTTGCGTTCCCATTCCCGCGGGAGCGGGAATGCAGAACGGGGCCGGAAGCGGCCCCGTTCTGCATGCGGAGATGGAATCGCGGGCGACCGGCATTACGCGGCGCCAGCGATGTACCGAGCGACACGACCACATTCACGGCACTGCAGGGTGACCTGCGAGCGCGGCGGCGGCGGAAAGTCATCGGGGGTTCGAGCGATCTGCCCAGAGCAGGACGGACAGCTCAGGGGTGAGCCGTTCCGGTCGTTCGCGATCAGATGGAGCGCTTGCACTGGGTTATACGTAGCCGGGCGCGGCTTGCGCATTGGCCCTCCAATATGTTTTTCGAACCAACCCGGAGAAGTGGCGCCGGGCCGCCCTTGACGAATAGTAACCACCAAAGGGCCTAAAGCACAGTGGGGCATCGTCTTGCGATCTAACCTGCGCGCTACCGCACTTCTTGGGCTCGGACTCGTGTGCGCCTGTGGCCCTCATGCGCACATCCCGCCGAGACCCGCGGTGGTACCAGCGGCGCTCTCCCCCTCGGACAGCGGGGCGAAGCTCGCGCGCAGACTCGCACCTCTTCTATACCTCCAGCGGGACGAGTGGTTCCCCCTCGACCGCGCCGTCGCCGTTGTGCACCCCATCCGGCCCGTGATCGCGTATCACCTGCTCTGGCGCGACGACATCCACGGATCATGGATCCCGTTCACGGTCCCGACGGATGAGGAAGTCGTCTGGGTCGGGTACGACCCCAGCGGTGCGCCCACTGACATATGGACGTACTGGCACGGCAAAACGCTGCATGCCGACTGGCGGCCGCGCGGAACGCCGGCCATCGACGTCCAGTGGGGCAAGCACGGCCTGATGCCGCACGGGTTGATCGAGAGCGATCTGCCGCAGCTCCGCAAGCTGAACGATTTCTACGCCTACCACTTCATCTTTCTTCCCGACATCCTGCTCGGACGGCTCACGCGTCCAGGGCCATCGGGGTTCTTTCACTCCTACGCGCGCTATCGCGACTTCTCGCGTGTCCTGGTACTCGGCGATTCACTGGACGCCGTGGTGCGCACCGAGGACGCGCGGGAGGCGCTGGCGGCGGTATTCGGAAAGCCGTATTCCCGGAAGCCGCAGTGGCCGTGAGACTCAGCGGACCGGTGGCACTGGCGTGAAGAGCAGATCCTGGTAGTCAAAGCTGAAGTCGGCGAGCGGCGACACGGGCACCATCTTCATCGAGTCGATCGTGCCCTGCGGAGTGAGGGCGAAGGTGACGTAGGCGTCGGGTAGCCCCGGCGTGCGCCAGTGCGCCACGAACGTGTCGTACTGCCAGTGCTCGAGATCGCCCACGAAGGCTCGAGCCGGCAGAAAGCGGAGCACGGGCTTCTCGCCCTCCATGGTGATAGTGGCGTCGCCGTACATCTGGTCGGTGTACCGGCCGGCGTAGCTCGCGAGGGGCAGCGATGGATGCGAGCTCGTGTTGCGGCTGCCGAGTGCCTTGCGCTCCACCTCGGCGGCGGCGTCTTCCCCCCGCTTCTCTTCCGTGCTCAACAGCGTAGCCCAGTCCGTACGTGGTGCTCCCAGCATGATGTCGAGCGCGCGCCAGGGGAGCGCGGTGTTGATGCTCGTCTCCGCGTTCGTGAGAATCACGATGCCGAGCCGCTCGTTGGGGACGAGGAGCGTGCGCGATACCATCCCGGCCAGTCCGCCCGTGTGAGTGAGCAGCTTCCGCCCACGATAATCGCGGATGAACCAGCCCAGGCCGTACTCGCTGAAGTTCGGCTGAAGCGCCGCCAGCTCTGCGGGTGCTGATCCGATGGGGAGGATGGTGACCCCGGTCCACATGTCGCGCGTGCGCTGGGGAGTGAAGAGCGGTGAGGTGCGGCCGGCGACGCGACCGGAATCGAGCTGGGCGATCATCCACTTGGAGAGGTCGGTGACGTTGGCCACCAGGCCACCCGCGGCCGCGGTCACGTCGGCTGAGTCTCGGGGCACGACCTGTACTCGTCCCTTGATCCGCGCGTGCGGCATGGCGAAGTTCGCGCCCGGCGCGAACGCGGCGACCGAGGTAGCGACCCCCGTCATGCCGAGCGGTGTGAGGATGCGGTCTCGAACGAAGCGGTCCCACGGCACGCCCGTGATCGCCGGGATGAGCTCCCCCGCCGCCACGTACAGGACGTTGTCGTAAGCGTAGGCGCTCCGGAAGCTGGTCGCCATCTTCGCATAGCGGATCCGCCGGAGGATCTCGTCGCGCGGATAGTCGGAGTGGTACCAGAGCAGGTCGCCCGCGCCCAGGCCCAGGCCGCTGCGGTGGGTGAGGAGATCGCGGACGGTCAGCTCGCGGGTGATGTATGGGTCAGAGAGCTGAAACCACGGGAGATGCTTCACCACCGGGTCGTCCCAGCGGAGCTTCCCCTCGTCCACCAGCATCGACAGTGCGGCGGTGGTGAACGCCTTGGTGTTGGAGGCGATCTGGAACAGGGTGAGCGCGTCCACCGGCGTGGGGTCGCCGAGGCGCCGGACCCCGTAGCCCTTGGCGAAGACCATGCGGCCGTCCTTCACGACGGCGATGGCGAGGCCCGGCACCTCGAACTGGCGCATCGCCGCCGCGACCTCGGCATCGAACTCCGCGGGGAGGGTGCGCGGGGTCTGCGCCGAGAGGGCGGGTACCGCGAGCAGCGCCGCGGCGAGTGGGGTGGCGAATCGCATGGCGGGAGCGGGGAGGAGCGAAGTCGATGCGCGTCGAGTCCGACGTCGCGCGGAGCGGACATTTGTCGGCGGACTCGCCCGCCGACGCTCGGCGGAATGCGCTCAATGGTGCGCGCGCTCGCGATGTCGGGCAAGTCGAGATGTGTTTTCATGCTGGCCGATGACGGCGCGACACACCATCTTCTGTCTACGCGTTCCTGCGTTTCGTTTTGTGCGTGTGTGACGGCCGTGACAGTGTGACGCAGTGATCGCACACAAAGTCGTTGAACGCGGCGGCAAGTCCGCAGGGCGGCCTGACGCGCCCAAAACTTGCGCACGGGAAACACGATTCGCGCAGCACCGATAGCCACTATCTGGCAGAGGAGACGCAGCGATGGCAACGAAGAAGAAGCGCGGTACGAAGCGTAGCGCGGGAAAGAAGAGCGCACGCCGCGGTGCGGCGAAGAAACGCTCTGGCGCCAAGAAGCGCGGCGCCAAGAAGCGCGGCGCCAAGAAGACCGCCAAGCGGCGGTCGGCCAAGCGCGGCGCGAAGAAGAGCGCCAGGAAGGGCGCCAAGCGCTCGACGGCGAAGCGTCGCGGTCCAGCGGTGAAGAAGCGCTCGAGCGCGAAGAAGAGCTCGGCCCGAAAGGGTGGCGCCAAGCGAGGCGGCGGTGCCAAGAAAGCGGCAAAGCGCCGGTCGTCGCCGATGACGCGGGTGAAGCGCGTGGCATCGGGCGTGGCGGAGCAGGCGCAGAGCGCCGTGGTTTCGGGCTACGAGGCAGTCAAGGACCTCGGCGAGAACATCATCGATCGGGTGTCGAGCTGACGCACACCGGCCGTTCTCGCGCGCCCGCCGATCACTCGGTGTGGCGCGCGAGGAAGGCCAGCACCAGCTCCACGACCTTGTCCTTGCAATAGTCCACCGTGATGACGTGGCCGCACCCGGCGACCCAGTGCCGCTCGGCGGGGCCACGAAGTGTTGACGTCGCCTTCGCGGCCAGGGCGGCGGGAATGCGATTGTCCTGCTCGGAGTTGATCACCAGGGTGGGCACGGTGACGCGACTCAGGGCGTTGTGCCCCAATCGCGCCGTCTCCACCAGCGCACGAAGCGCATTCGGCGGGAACACTCCGTACGCGTAGCTGGCGTTGCGCGCCGCGGCATCGTGCACGGACGTCTCGCCGCGCGCGCCGACGTACGGCTGCACCAGTCCCCACAGGGCCGACGTCCGCGAGGCCCAGCGCACGCTGGCCGACGGCGCGAGGTAGGGCGCGAGCAGCAGTAGCGCGCGCACGTCGGGCGATTCGGCGGTGAGCCGCGCGGCGATGCCTGCACCCATGGAGAGCCCACCCACGCCGAGCCAGCTGGTTCGTCCGCGGAGCTGGTCGAGGGCCTCACGCGCTGCCGCGAGGTACGCGGTCGCGCTCACCTGCGTGAAGTCGCGCGGCGTGCGGCCGTGGCCCGGCAGCAGGGGCGCAGACACCGTGTAGCCGGCCGCGTTGAGACGCTCGGCCAGGTAGCGGAGCGTCTGCGGCGTGTCGCCGGATCCGTGCAGGAGGAGCAACCCACGAC
>JALYXJ010000046.1 GCA_030947165.1 Gemmatimonadota bacterium | reverse complement strand
CGGCGAGCCTGCGAGACGACGTTTGCGGCCATGACGACGAAGAGGGAGGAATGACGAGATAATGAAATCTCGCCGCCGGCCCGACGCGGGCAAGGGTTTCCGGGGCGGGGGAACGCGGAAGGGGCGCGCCGATCAGCGGCACGCCCCTTTCGCGTTCGCCCTCGGGAAACCCTTGCCTGCCTCGGGTCAGCGGCGAGATTCCATTGTCTCGCCTTTCCTCCCTCTTCGTCGTCATGGCCGCAAACGTCGTCTCGCAGGCTCGCCGCGGTAAGCAGGTCGCGGGTACATCTCGCACCCGCGCCACGTGGGAATTCATCAAGTCCCTGGCGGGTGCGATTCTCATCTATCTCGTCATCAACACACTCCTCATCGCGGCATACCGCATCCCCTCGGGATCGATGATCCCCACGCTGCTGGTCGGGGACTGGCTGTTCGTGAATCGCGCGGTCTATGGGCCGCACATCCCCTTCACCAACGCGCACCTTCCGTCCATCAGCGAGCCGAAGCGGGGCGACGTGGTGGTGTTCGTGTCGCCGTATCAGGCCGACGAAGCGGCCAGCGGCGCCGACCCCACGCCGACGCTGGTGAAGCGCATGGTCGGTATGCCGGGCGACACGCTGTTCATGCGCCGCGGGCAGCTGTACGTGAACGGCGTGCCGCAGCGCCTGGGATTCGCCGCGGCGGCGCAGCCAGGCCGCACCGGCGTGCCGGCGGACTCCTACGATCCGCTCTTCGACTGGCAGCACCGGATCGAGCTGAAGCAGTCGCGCTTCGGCCCGGCGCCGGCCCAGCCCACGCACGACAACTGGGGGCCGCTGCTCATCCCGGCGGGGCACTACTTCATGATGGGCGACAACCGCTACGAGTCGAAGGACAGTCGCTACTGGGGGATCGTGCCGCGCGAGAATATCCGCGGACGGCCGATCTTCGTGTACTACTCCTACCGCAGCGGCGAGGACACGGACCGGCCGCTGCCCTTCCTCACCGACATCCGCTGGGACCGCATCGGGACCGGGATCAAATGACCGTGCACCGGCCGCTGCGCGCGTGAAGAGCTCGGCTGCGGGTCCCGTCACCGTCACGTCGCGGTTGATCGCGGTTTCGCAGCTGGCGTGCGTGGTGTTGTTCGGTGTCCTGCTGCTCCGTCCCTGGCAGGCGACTGCGCCGGCCCTCGGTGCGGCCTTCGTGGCGGCCTGCGTGGCGTTCGCCGCGGCGGCGCTGTCGATCGCGCTGCCGGCGCGCGGTCTGGAGCGAGTGGTGTTCGGCGCGTTCGCCCTGCTCGCCATGGCCCTCGGACTGGGTGAGATCTGGCTCATCGCATCGCCCACCACGACGGCGGTGCAGGGCCTGCGCGACGCGACGAGCCTCGAGCTGGCGATCGCGATCACCGCGCTCAACGGGCTCCTCGTGCTGTATGGCAACTACGCGCTCGCCGCCGAGCGCAGCGCCGCCGAACAACTTCAACAGCGCGTGTCGGACGAACAGGCGCTGAAGGCCTCACTCGAGCAACGCGTCGTGGAGCGCACGATGGAGCTCGACGACGCCCAGCGCGTGCTCCATCGGATGTGGTGGCTCGGGCAGCAGATCACCCTCGAGCTCAATCCGCGCCGCGTGCTCGATCGCTTCCTCGAAGCGGCGGCCGACGTGGCGCGGGCCGATGGCGCGGCCCTCGGCCTGCTCGCGACCGACGGGATGATCGAGATCGTCGCGGCGAGCGGTGCGCTCAGCGGGCTCGCCGGCCAGCACGTGCCCGTGAGCGGGTCGGCGATGGGCCGCGTGATTCGCGGCGGCGGAACGTGGAGCGTGGCGGATGCCGCCGAACATCGGGGGCAGGTTCACCCCACCTGGTTCGAGCACCAGCGCGAGCTGCTGCACGGCATGGCAGTCGTGGCGGTGCAGCGGCGTGGCGAGCGGATCGGCGCCGTGACGATCGCGTCGGCCGGCGTGCGCACCTTCTCGCTGCTCGAGCTCGAGCGCGTGGAGGCGATGGCCGATCTCCTCTCCGTGGCGCTGGCCAATGCGGAGCTGTTCGAGACGCTCCGGCAGGCGGAGTGGCGGTTCCGGACGCTCTTCCGCGCCGCCCCCGACGCGGTGCTCACCGTGCTACAGACCACTGGACGCGTGCGCGAGGCGAACGACGCCGTGCGCGAGGTGTTCGGACTCGATCCGCATCAGGTCGTCGGACGATCGCTCATCGAGATGGTCGTCCCCGGCGACCGCGCGACGCTGGAGGCTGTGCTCGCGAAGGCGTTCACCGGCGTGCCGGCGCGTGCCGAGGTGCAGGTCATGGCACCCGACGGCGGCACGCGGCTGGTGGCGCTCGCGGCGAGCCGCCTGCCCGAAGCCGATCCGCCGAGTGCGCTGCTCGTGGGTCGCGACATGACGCACGAGCGCGAGATGCGTCTGCGGCTGATGGAGTCCGACCGCCTCGCCGCCGTGGGCGAGCTCGTGGCCGGCGTCGCGCACGAGGTCAACAACCCCCTCAGCAGCATCAGCGCGTTCGCGCAGCTCCTGCTGCGCGACGGCTCCCTCACCCATCCGCAGCGCGAGTCCATCGAGGTGATCCGCGCAGAGACGATGCGGGCGAGCCAGGTGGTGAAGGACCTGCTCGCGTTCGCGCGTCGCAGCGAGCCGCAGCAGGCCCCACTCGACATCAACGGAGTGGTCAGCCGCACGCTCCGCATGCGGCAATACCAGTTCAGCGAAGCGGCCGTGCGGGCCGTGCCCGACCTCGCGGACCATCTTCCCTCTGTCATGGGCGACGCACGCCAGCTCCAGCAGGTGTGCCTCAACCTGCTGACCAACGCGGTGCAGGCCATGAGCCTTCGCGGCGGGGGAACCCTGCAGGTGCGCACCTACGCTGCGGAGGGAGCGGTTCGGCTCGAGGTCACCGACACGGGTCCCGGTATCCTGCCCGAGGCCCGCGCACACATCTTCGAGCCGTTCTTCACCACCAAGAAGGAAGGCGAGGGTACGGGGCTTGGTCTCAGCGTGAGCTACGGCATCGTGACGGCCCACGGCGGCACGATCGAAGTCGTCGACACCGGCGCACACGGCACGACTTTCCGGGTGTCGCTGCCGGCCGCGAGCGCGCCGGCGAATGCCCAGGAGACGACCCGCGAGCCGCCGCTCACGCTCCGGTCGCCCCTCGCCGGCATCAAGCTGCTCTTCGTGGACGACGAGCCCGCGCTCCGGAGCGGGATGCAGGCGTTCGGCGCGCTGCGCGGCTTCACTGTGCTCACCGCATCGGACGGCCTGGCCGCCCTCGAGACGGCGCGCACCACCGGCGTGGATGCGGTCGTCTGCGACCTGCGCATGCCGGGGATGGATGGCTTCGCCTTCCACGAGCAGCTGCGCCGCGAACGCCCGGGGCTTGCCGAGCGCACGGTGTTCATCACGGGCGACGTCGTGACCATCACCGGCACGCGCGGCAGCACTGCCCGCCAGCCGGTGCTGACCAAGCCCTTCGCGTTCGACCGCATCGAGGAGGCGCTGATCGCGGTCATGCGGGGGGCGCCGTACGTGCCGACGACCTCGGGCCGGGGGTGACCGCGGCGTGCCCGCCGCCGCCCTCGCTCGTCATCCGGATGGCGCCCGACATTTCCCACCCCGAGACTGATGGCCACTTTCTTTCCACGACAAACGATCGAGTGGCGACTCGAAGAGCCGCCGGCGTTCCGCCGGCTGTCGCTGTCGGTGGTGGAGATGGCGCTGATCACCGGGGTCCTGCTGCGCCTCCTGCGAGCCTTCGCGTTCACGCACGGCCGTGCGAGCGTCCTGTTCTCCATCGGCGCCGTGGCGGTGTGGGCGATCGTCCTCGTCGGCATGGCCACGGCCCACATCGCGAACTATCCGATCCGGCAGTGGACGTGGCGTGCGCCCCTGTTCGCCCTGATTGAAACGGGGGGCGAGATGCTCACGAGCCTCGCGCTGATCGCGCTGCATCGTGAGCCCAACGGCACCGCGCGCGCCGACTTCCAGGATTGGCCCACGATGGGCCTCCGTGCGCTGCTCCAGAGTGAGCTCACCATCTGCCTCTGGTTCCTCGTGCTGGCCGGGGTCATCGTGCTCGTGCGGCGCAGCGGCATGGCGGCGGGGGTGGATTCCGATCCGCTCGATCCCGAGCTGCCCACGCCGCGCCACTGACCGGCCGCGGCGGCGCCACGGGCTCCCGCAGGCACCAGGGCGCACCCGATTCGCCCCAGCGCCCCCTTTTAGCCTCCGCGATGTCGAACGCCGCCGTGGCGCGCCCTCAGGCACGTTGCCGGTCGCGCGAGGGGCTGAGTGCGACTGGCGCTAGGAGCGGACCGGCGCCGCCGACGTTTGCGCGTCCCGAATGAGCATCGACTGGGCGGGGGACTCCGCGCTCCGCCGCGACGATGGCGGTACTCGGGACGCCCGTGCGAACACGATGAACGCAATCATCCAGAGGATGAGCTTGCACGCGGCGACGGTGCTGGCGAGCACGAACGGCCGCATCATCTCGGGGCGAACCAGCGCGCGAGTCTGGAGCGCGTCGAGGCCGAACACCACGAGCATGCCCAGCAGCACCACGACGCCGATCCAGGACAGAATGGCCAGCAGCCGCTGGGCGCGGACATGCTGCATGACCGCGGCCGTCACCACCGCGATCATGACGCCGACGCCCGGGGTCAGCAGGGTGTTTGTGAACAGCCCGATCGCCCCGAACCGCCACTGGACGTTGCGCGGGCGGAAAGGCGTGATGGACACGGCGGCATCGACGAGAGGCACCACGATCAGGATTAGCGCGAGTAGATAGAGACACGGCGCGATCCGGTGATACACAGTCGGCACGCGCTCCGTCGACGATGCTTCGATTGCTGTCTTCATCAAGCCCTCGGCAGATTGATCTCGAATGAAAAGCGGGTGCCCCGGTGCGCGGCCGACTCCACCTGGAGGGTCGCGCCCATGGCGCCCAGAAAGTTCTGGCAGATCGCCAGACCGAGCCCCGCGTTCGAGAAGCGCACGCCTGACGCGCTCGGGCGGAAGCCGTCGAACAACATCGCCATCACGTGCGGAGGGATCCCCTCGCCGGTGTCGGCTACCCAGAAGCGGACGCTCGTCTCCGTGAGGTCGCTCGCACCGACCTCCACCGTGCCGTCCTGGGTGAATTTGAGCGCATTGGTCACGAGGTTCAACAGGACTCGCGCGAGGATCCCCGGATAGCCGATGCGCCCATCCACGGTCGCTAGCACATGGCGAATGGGCACCCCCTTCTCCTCGCTGATCGGCCGCACCGTATCGCAGACGCCAACGATCATCTGGCTGATCGAGAAGGGAATGGGATGGCCGTCCACCAGACGCTGGCCGCCGCGCAGGGCGTCGATCACGTCGCACGACAGGGTATTGAGCCCGAGCGCCGCGCCGTAGATGAGGCCGAGCTGGCGCTCTTGCACCGGCGTCACCGGGCCGCTCTGGCCACGGCGCAGCGTGTCCACCAGAAAGAGAATCGAGGTGAGCGGCGAGCGCATGTCGTGCGCGATCTCGACCACGGCGTTCACCGCATCCGGGCTGGCCAGGTGCCGCGTGAAGTCGTAGTGTCCGTTGGAGGAGTGCTCCGCGTTGGCCCGCTCGATCGCGCTCACGAGCGTGGCGAGGTCCCGTGCATCCACGGGCATGGTCCCTCGGGACACCTCGACCAGGACGGCGTTGCGGAGGGCGTCGAAGTAGTGGACCGGGATGGTGGCCTGCTCGCTTCGTGGGGCCGCCGCTTCCAATGCGTCCGCGCGCCCGGTCATGGACATCCGAAGCGCGAGCCTGCTCACGCGGCTCAACTGCTCCCGTATATCGGCGTCAGCGCCATTGCCCGTGACCAGCTCCCGCATCGCCCGGTCCACGGCGACGTGAAGTAGCTCCTCGACGGAGTAGCGCGCTGTGCCAGCCGGCATGCGAGACGACAACACCCGCTCCGATTTTGCTGGTCGATGGCGATGAATCGTCATGGCGCGTTCCGCAGCCACGACGTGCACGGCGGCGCTGTGACGAGAGAGTGCACGAGCTTACACGCTACGGCGTGATGGACTCGTTCGCGTCACGGCGGAAGCCATGACGCTCGAGCAGGCGGTACAGGGTGGTCCGATCTACACTCGCGAGCCTCGCGGCTCGCGACATGTTACCCGACGCGCGGGAGACCAATCGCGTCACGTACTCCTTCTCGAATGTCGCCAGCACCTGATCCTTCGCCACGTGATAGGCCTCGTGCATCGGCAGGCCGAAGGTGGCCGCCTGATCCGAGAACATCTCGCGATCCGCGTGCACCGGGATATCCTCGGCCGAGATCACGGCACCCGGCTGCGTCAGCACCACGAGATGCTCGACCACATTCTGCAGCTCGCGAACATTGCCGCGCCAGGTGCGTCCCTGGAGGAACTCGAGCGCCGCCGTGTTGAAGCGTGGGAGCGCCTCGCGGGCCGGGTGGTGACGCTTCCAGAAATGTGCGAGGAAGTGGTTCGCCAGGATCGGGATGTCCTGCACCCGCTCGCGGAGGGGCGGCAGGGTGATGGTCACCACGTTCAAGCGATAGAAGAGATCCTCGCGCAGCTGCTTGGCCAGGATCGCCTGCCGCGGATCGCGGTTCGTGGCGGAGAGGAAGCGCACGTCCACCTGGGCGTCCTGCTGCTCGCTGCCCACTCGCCGCACCACGCCGTCCTGCACCACGCGCAGCAGCTTGGCCTGGAGCGGGAGCGCCATCTCCGTGAGCTCGTCCAGGAAGAGCGTACCGCCGTCGGCGACCTCGAGCAGACCAACCTTGTCGCGATCGGCGCCGGTGAACGCGCCCTTCCGGTGGCCGAACATCTCCGACTCGAGCAGGTGCTCGGGCAGCGCGGCGCAGTTCAACGGCACGAGGCTCTCGTTCGAGCGACGGCTGTGCCGGTGGATGAACTGCGCGAACATCTCCTTGCCCGTGCCACTCTCGCCCACGAGCATCACGGAGGCATTCGTGGCTGCCACCTTGCGCGCCAGGTCGATCGCCGCGCGGAACGCGGGGGACAGACCGAGCAGCGTCATCTTGTCGCTGTTCCCATGCTGCTGCATCAGCTGCGCGTTCGCCGAGGAGCGCTGGCGCCGAGCGAGCACCGCATGCGCAGCGCGACCGAACAGCAGATGGAGCTGCGTGCCGGAGAATGGCTTCGCGAGGTAGTCCCACGCCCCCACGCGAAGCGCCTCCACGTTGGTCGCCACGCTCGGATTCCCCGTCATCATGATGACGATCGTCTCCGGCTGTGCCTCGAGCACCGACTTCAGGATCTCGATGCCCGGAAGCGGCGTCATGTAGAGATCGACGACGACGATGTCGAAGCGCGAGCGGCGGAACAGCTCCAACGCCTCGTCACCACGCCCGCTGCAGGTGACGCTGTATCCCTCGAGCTGGAGCACGCTCGCGCATCCCTCGCGCAGCGTGCGGTCGTCATCGATCACGAGGACGCGGATCGACGCGCGATCTTCTTTCGGGATGAGCACGACGTCCGAGATCATCGGCTCGCCAGCGGGAGGACGGAGTGAGACCGCCGAGTCCGTCAGGCGCGCCACTGCGTCGTCCGCGGTGGGCGAGTGAGAGCCGAAACTGCTGCGCAAGGGCTGCATGTTTACCCGACGGCGGGGGGAAGCGGTAGCGCGCAGGACGGACAGGTGTTGACTAAGTCCTACAACACCCACCAGTGACCTGGGTCACCAACGTTGATCGTCGCGGACGGTATGTCAAGAGAACTCCGCATGAGGTCCCTTTGCAAACGTCGAACCGTGACCGAAATCACGATCCGGGCTGGTTGCGGGGGCGCTGCAGGCCGTGTAGAGCCCTGCCAACATATGTCGCGTGCGTGCAACGACTTACGGCGCTGGCAGCTCGTCGAAGCTGAGGGCCCCCTCCGAGAAGGTGCCGGTCTGGGTGAACTGGAGCGCCACCTCCGCCCGCCGAACCACCTCCGCCGGCTCCACCCGGGCCGCGCCAAAATCGCTCACGGCATAAAAGCCGGCGCGCAGGGGCCCGCCCGACTTCAGCACGCGGACGCTGCCGCTGCTCTCCACGGCGCGCTGGAGTCGACCGACGAACTGCCGCGCGCCCGTACCATCCGTCTCCGGAGCGAGGATGGCGAACCGGCTCTCGCCTACGTATCCCACCACGTCCGACTTGCGGCTCTGCGCGCGGCAGATGTCGGCGAGGTAGTTGATCGCCGCGCTCGCAGGCATGCCGAGGCCGCCTTCCGAGCTCCCCTCCGCAGTCACGGCGAGACACGCAAACGGCTCGTGCTGTCGCGCCGCGCGCGCGCAGAGCTGCTCGGCCCAATGCTGGAGCCCCGTCATGCTATACAGACCGGTGAGGGGATCGATCAGCGACGCCGCCTGCAGATCCTCGAGCCGATGCCGCGCGCGCACGAAGGTGCTCAGCTTGAGGAGCATCGTCTCCACGTCCAGCGGGTGCGTGCAGAAATCCCAGGCCCCCGACTCGAACGCCTCCGCCCGCACGCGATTCGACACCGGCGCGGGCGCGGTGATGAAGATGGCGGTGGACGGGTCGAACAGCGGATCGCTCGTCAGCGCGCGGCACACCTCGATTCCCCCCATCTCCGAGAGGGACAGATCGAGGATCAACGCGTCGGGATTCGTGCGGCGCGCGACGTCGAGCGCACGACGGCCGCCCTCGACACGAAGAACCGTGTAGCCATTCAGCTCCAGCACACTCTCGACGGAGCGTCCCACCCATTCGCCTTGACTGGCGATGAGGACGAGACGCGGCCGTCGTTGGAGATCTGGCATTGTGGTACCCAGGGAGAGGGAACAGGAGCGACGTGCCGTCTATCCTTACACTAGCGCACCACGGGAGCTTCCGCGGCCGCGGCTCGAGCTGCATACCATCCGAGTGCTTCCTGCAGACCGGCCGCGGCGCGATGCGTCGGTTCGTAGCCGAGGAGACGACGCGCTTTCCCGATGTCCGCCAGCGAGCGACGAATGTCGCCCTGACGAGGCGGGGTATGAATCGCCTTCGCGGACGCCGTCGCGGGATGAAAGCGCGCGAGACCCTGCGTGATCATGCGGAACAACTCGTTCAGCGACGTCTCCTGCCCGCACGCTACGTTGTACGCGCCGCCGGTCGCCTCGGCATTCGCCACCGTGGCGGCGAGGATGTTTGCCTGCACGGCGTTCGCGACGTAGCAGAAGTCGCGGCTCGTCTCACCGTCGCCGTGGATCTCGCACGGCTCGTCGTTGAGCAGCCTCGCCACCCACCGCGGCAGCACGGCGGCGTACGCCCCATTGGGGTCCTGCCGACGCCCGAACACGTTGAAGTACCGCAGGCCGATCGTCTCGAGGCCGTACGTGCGTTGGAACACCGACGCATACAGCTCGTTCGCCGACTTCGTCGCGGCGTAGGGCGAGAGCACGCGCCCGGTCTTGTCCTCGACCTGCGGGATCGTCGTGGCGTCGCCATATACCGAGCTCGACGAGGCGTACACGACGCGCTTCACCTTCGCGTCGCGCGCACCCATGAGGATGTTCAGGAAGCCCATCACGTTGACCTGCGTGCTCGCGACCGGGTCAGCGATCGAGCGCGGCACCGATGCGAGTGCCGCCTGATGCAGCACGTAATCCACGCCGTCGCACGCAGCTCGGCAGCTCGCGAGGTCGCGAATGTCTCCCTGGATGAACCGAAAACTCCCGGTGGAGCCCGCATTCACCCCGACCGCTTCGTCGAGGTTCGCCTCGTAGCCGGTGGCGAAGTTGTCGAGCCCTACTACAGTCTGGCCGAGGCCGAGCAACTCTTCCACCAGGTTGGAACCGATGAAGCCGGCGGCGCCAGTGACGAGCCAGACGCGCGGGGTAGCGAGCAGATCATCGCGCGTGTCCTTATAGCCGCGAGGGAGAGCTGGGGCGGTCATCGAGGAGGGAGTTGTCAGTGAGCCATCGTAACGCGGGGCATCTTCCATTCCCCGCGTCTCGACGGAGGAAGAGTAATTCAACCCGCTGGAATGTAATGATTTAGAAAGAGTGTTCCGCACGCCGTCTGGGACGGATCGCGCACGGTGTCGCGATCATCCTGCACTTCTGTGGACAGCACTCTGCACTGGGTGACGCGCGGATGCCTCGATTGACGATCCATGCCGTCCCACGGTCAAGGCGTCAGCGTGACCTGCACACCCACACTGCGAGCGGTGGGGAGCTGGCCCATCTCGGTGCCGCGCACGACGGTCGAGTTGCTCAGGATCGTCTCGGGGTCGATGTTGGGCGCGTCGGTCCACAGCGCCAGGTTCCGCCCGATGATCGACAGGCGAAGCTGCTGGGTGTTGAACGCGCCGAACCGATGTAGCGGCACCGAGATGGTCGCCCGCGCCTCGCGCAGCTTGACGAAGCTGGCGTCGTACACCCACGGGCTGCCGATCGCGCCGAGCGCGTGGTAGTAGTCCTCCGTGGTGACGTGAACGGCGTTCGCCCCTCCGGTGGCGACGTCGGTGCCGGTGATGAGCAGGCCCGTGTCCGGACGGAAGCCCGTCTCGGCCGACACACCGGCGAAGCCCGCCGCCATGTTGGTCGAGCTGAACAGTTGCCCGCCGCGACGGACATCGAACAACGCGGCCAGCTCCAGCACCCCGATGCGAAAGCCAGTGTGGACGCCACCGATCCAGTCCGGCTGTCCGACGCCGAGCACGCGCGCGCCCACAATGGAGTCCGGAAGCGGGAGGCCGTTGCGCAACAGCAGACCACCGGCCGCATTTCGCAGCTCCGCCGTCCCAACGATCGCGCCCAGCGCGACGCCGGGGCGCGCGTCGAGTGAGACACCGCGAAACGTCGGGCCCAGCGGCAACGAAGCGGCGTTCGACGAAAGCGATTGGACGACGTTCGTGTTCTTCCCGTAGCTGAAACCGATGTCCCACTGAAGACGGTCAGAGCGAACGGGCACGAGCGTGACCTGCGCCTCGAAGCCCTTGTTGCTCACGGCGCCAATTGGCGCGACGCTCGCCCCGAGAGGAAGCAGCAGGTTCTCGCTGCGCTCGTTGTAATACGCCAGTCCGATCTGCGCCCGTCCACCCGTGAAGCCGATGTCCGCGCCCACTTCCCAGCCGGTCGTGATCTCGGGGATGACGAGCTGCTGCTGTGCCGCGGCGATGGGTGCCGCTGTCACGCCGAGCTGCCGGAGCGTGACGGCCGACGGACTGTTTCCCGAGCGCGCCCAGCCGCCGTGAAGGCGTAGCACGTCGATCACTCCGCCAGCGCTGAACGACGGATTCGCTCGCGCGAGGTTCACGCTCACCAGCGCGGCGGGATACAGCTCCGATCGTGACGAGCCTTGCAGCAGCGACGACGACTCGGTGCGCGCGGACAGCGTGGCCGTGGCATAGTCGGCCAGCGACGCGTCCACCGCGCCGAGCAGGAAGGTGGTGTGGCCGTCGCCATCCCAGGGCTGCGACGCGGTGCCGGTTCCGGCGGCTCCTCTGTCGGTCACGCTCGTCACGGTGCGCAGCGAGTGGCTGTGATAGCCGCCGCCAACTGTCACGCCATAGGAGACGGCGGAGGTGCTCTGCGGCGCCGCTCGAACAAACAGCTCGGCGTTCGTGGCAGTCGCGGTGACGTCCTCGTCCTGGGTGCCACCGGCAGAAAAGTCGCCGCGCCCGAAATAGTCGGGGAAGCCGCCCATCCACCCGGAGAAGACGCGCACATTTCGCGTGTCGCTGTAGTGATCGGCGCCGAGCCGCGCCGTGCCCTGCAACCAGCTCGAGAAGTCGTACGTCGCCGATCCGCCCGCGACCCACCGCGTGCGGCTGTCCTCATTGTGGTTCAGCAGCGAAGCGAAGTACGGGTTGTTGTGGCCGGCGTAGTGCCAGCTGATCTGGGTGCCCGCCGCGTCCATCAGATGATCGCGCAGCATCGCCACGTCCACCTGGCGGCCCATCAGCGCGAACACCGAGACGGGATTGCTCTCGTCGAAGCCCGTCCCCGGCCGATCGTCGCCGTTGTCGGAGAAGAGCTGGAGGTTTCCGTTCACGCCGAACCGCGACGACGGCTGTGCGCCGCCGCTCAACACGACCGCGCGACGAGCCAGATTGTTCTGCGGGTTCATTCCCTTCGTGCTGCGGTTGCTGAACGAGAGACGAAACTGCCGCGTCTCGTCTGCGCCCTGCGCTGCCACGTTGGTGACGAGCGTGCGCCCGCGATCGAAGTAGTCGCGGACGGCATCGGGGTGCCCGAGCCAGGAGCGGACTTCGGCCCGCCCCGCTTCGGTGAAGCTCG
>JALYXJ010000008.1 GCA_030947165.1 Gemmatimonadota bacterium | reverse complement strand
GACATCAAGCTCGACGACGTGTATCTCTCGCCCCTCCACGCACGCCTCGAGCTGCGCGACGGCGTGCTCTGGAGTCGCGACCTCGGCTCACGAAACGGGACGTGGACGTACATCGAGGAGCCGACTCGGCTTGCCGATGGCGACGTCATCCTGGTGGGCTCGCAGCTCCTGCGCTTTCGCCGGCTCGGCTACCCTCGAGCAGTTGCGCGCCGACGGCAGCGTGCGCGACTCCTTTCACCTCTCGCCGACGCGGACCGTGCAGCTCGGCCGCGAATCCGGCGACTGGGCTTTTCCGTACGATCAGACGATGAGTGGTCGTCATGCGGAGATCCGCTCGCAGGATTCAGACTTTTATCTGGTGGACAGTGGGAGTCGCAACGGAATAGCGCTCGCCGTACGCGGCGAACGGGTCGTGCGCAAGGGGCAGCGCATCCTGCTCGGCGACCAGATCCTCCGTATCGAGAGCGTCGAGTGAGCGCACTGAAGATCTGTCCCACCTGCGGCGCGGAATATCCGGCGAACGAGCGGTTCTGTCCCAGGGATGGCGCCGCCTTGCGTACGCAGGGCGGCGGGACCGATCTCGTCGGCTCCATCATCGCCGAGCGGTATCACGTCATCCGGAAGCTGGGCGAGGGGGGGATGGGCCAGGTCTACCTGGCCGAGCATGTGAAGATGGGGCGCAAGAGCGCGGTGAAGGTGATGAATCCCGGCATGGTGCACGACGCCGACGCGATCAGCCGGTTCAACCGCGAGGCCGCCAACGCGAGCCGGATCAACCACCCGAACGTCGCCGGGATCTAGGTGATGGACCGGGCGCTCGAGCGCGACGCGAAGCTGCGCTACCAGACGGCGAATGAGTTCGGGCGCGCACTGTACGCAGCCCTCGCCACGATGGATCCAGCCGGCGCGGGGGGGGAGGCGAGAACGAGCGTGATCGAGGCCGTCCCGCCGACGCGGGTGGGTGAGGCGGTCTCGGCGCCCGTGAAGAGGAGGCGCCGCGGGCCGATACTGATCGGTACTGGAATGGTGGCTTTCCTCGTCGCCGGGCTGGCCTACGTGCAGCAGAACGGAAACGCGGAGAGGGTGGTTCCCTCGCCTCGGCCGGCCCCGGTGGTGATCGATGACTCGGTCCCGACCAGCCTCGCCGGGACGGCGACGCAGAAGCGGGAGACGCCGGCGCCAGTGGCTCCAGCAAGTGCGTCGACCGACCTCGGGCCCCGCGTGGCGGACCTCGTGCAACGGAGCGGGGATTCGCTGGCCGCCCGACAGGTTCTGAACGATGTGCGCAATCTGGAGTCGCGGGCGACGAGTGACGCCGACCGGGCGGGGCTGGGGCTGGGGCTGGCGCGGGCGCAGGCGCTGGCGTACCTAGACCGGCAAGGCGATGCTTGCTCGGCCCTGCATTCGGTGCACAAACTGTCGACCGGCACGAAATACCAATCGAAGATCGATCGTCTGTTGCAGTACACTAGCTGCTGACCGAACTACCGTGCCAACGCCGTCCACTCCCGTCACTCCCATTCGCCGCGTGCCGACACCCTCGCCGAGAGAGCCTGTCATCGTTCACGTCTTCGGCCGAACCGACGTGGGGCGCACGCGCGAGCACAACGAGGACGCGTTCGTCGTGGCGGACCTCACGCGCGCCAACGCGACGCTGCAGCCCGAGGTGCGCACCCACGAGGTGGGCGACCGGGGCTCGCTGTTCATGGTGGCGGACGGGATGGGCGGGGCGGCCGCGGGGGAGATCGCGAGCGCGATGGCGATCGACGTCATCCTCCGCGAGGTGACCGACGCGGTGTCCCGCGCCGGCGGACCGTCCGAGGAGATCTTCGCCACGGCCATCAAGCGCGCCACGGCCGCCGCCAACTCGCACATCCACACCTTCGCGCTCGAGCATCCCGAGTACCGCGGGATGGGAACCACGGCGACGGTCGCCGGCGTGCTGGGCGACACCCTCTATCTCGCGCAAGTCGGCGACAGCCGGGCGTACCTGATCCGCAACGGCGTGGGGCAGCAGATCACGAAGGATCAGTCGCTGATGCAGAAGCTGATCGAGGCCGGCGAGCTGACCGAGGAGGAAGCCGAGCAGAGCGAGCGACGCAACATCATCCTCCAGGCCCTCGGCCCCGAAGCGACGATCAAGGTGGATCTCACCCATCAGCGCGTGCGGCGCGGCGACGTGCTCGTGCTGTGCAGCGATGGGTTGAGCGGCCAGGTGCGCGGCGACGAGATCGCGCGCATCGTGTCGGAGGAGAAGGATCTCATGGCGGCGTGCAAGCGGATGATCGACCGCGCCAACGAGAACGGTGGCCCCGATAACATCACAGTCATCGTGGCGCGGTTCGACGGCGCCGGCCTGACCGACCCCGACACGACCGACGACGTGGGGCACCGGATCTTCCCGCTGGCCACCGATTCGGGCCCGGTGGACACCGTGCCGCGCGATGCGACGACCCGCACGACGGCCGAGATGCCTTCCGTGCGGCGCCCGACGCTCGAGTTGCCGGTGGACGCGTTCCTCATTCCGCCGCCAAATACCGAGTCCGCCGCCAAGCGTCGCGTCCGCGGCTCTATGATCGCGCTGGCACTGCTCATCGTCTTCTTCGCCGGCGTGATCTGGTACGTGTATCGCGTCGGCTCGGCGGTGGTGGCGCCACGGCACGGAGGAACGCCGACACCGACCGACACGCGCCCGTGATGCTCGAGCTGCGCGTCGTGACGGCGCGCGGGCCGGCACGCGCGAGCGGTTCGACAGGTCGGTCATCACCATCGGTCGCCACCCACTGAGCGACTTCCGGTTCGATCCACAGGAAGAGCTCGTCTCCACCCGGCACGCCGAGCTCCGCGCCGCCGACGGTGTCTGGACGCTCCACGACACCGACAGCACGAACGGGACGTTCGTGAACGGCGAGCGGATGCGCGAGCCGCACCGCATCGGTGCGGGCGATACGTTCTCCCTCGGCGTTCATGGCCCTCGTGTGGAGCTCCATGCCGCCCCGCGCACGAGCGTGCGGCTGCACGGAGCGGTCGCCCTGATCGCGAGCGATCTGGATGGTACCCTCGTGGCCGGCACGGCCTTCGGCGTGTCGCCGAGCGGGCTGCTCGTGACGAACCGGCACGTTGTGCAGACGCAGGCGGGCGCGACAGCAGCCGGCCCTTTGAGGGAGGCGGCATCCGAGCGCCGCGGCCGGCTCCTCGACAGAAAAAAGAGGAATGCTTGTCGTCTACAGGAGTCAGCGTCGCGCCACCCTGCCCTTCTGTAGTCAACTGCTATTGGGGTCGACGGGACGCTGCCAGTCACTGCCTTTTGTGGCAGTTCCCGCCTTTCAGCTTCGGTCGGCCGAACCTGGAGTGAAGCTGCCGAGCACTCTCGGCCCGCGCGCGCCGGTCGCGGTCGGCACGTTGCCTGGCAGCCCTTCCAGATGCAGGTGCGCCATGAGGGCGAAGGCGACCGCCTCCTTCGCTTCGCCGTCGAAGTAGCGCTCCTCGAACGTCACCACCTTCAACGGCGCGACGGCTGCAGCGAGCATCGTTCGTAGCGTCACGTTCTTCGCGCCGCCGCCGGAGACGAGTACCTCCGCGATCGGCTCGGGGATGAACCGTCGATACGCGTCGGCGATGCTCTGGGCGGTCAATGCGGAGGCGGTTGCAACGACATCCGCGTCCTTGACGCTGTCATCGACCGATCGGCAGCGCGCCATGAAGCGCTGCACGTAGGCGGCGTCGAACAGCTCGCGACCGGTGCTCTTCGGTGGCTCAGCCGCGAAGTACGGCTCGGCGAGCAGCGCGTCGACCACCGGCTGGAGCACTCGCCCCGTGGCGGCGATGCGGCCGTCGTGATCGTAGCGCTTCGTCGGATCGAGCGTGCGCACCACCGCGTCGAGCACCCCGACGCCGGGGCCGGTGTCGAAGGCGCGGACGCTCGCGAGCGTGCCATCGGGCGGCACGACGGTGACATTGCCGATGCCGCCGATGTTTTGAAGCGCGCGCCATTGCCCTCCCGCGAACAGGAGTGCGTCGGCGATCGGCACCAGTGGAGCCCCCTGCCCACCCGCGGCCACGTCGCGGGAGCGAAAGTCGCTCACCACATTCAACCCCGTGCGCTCGGCGATCACGGCTGGTGCATCGAGTTGCCAGGTAGAGTGTGGTGGCTCGTGCCAGAGCGTCTGACCGTGCGAGCCAATGGCTCTGATGTCGGCGCGCGCCACGCCGGCGTCGGCCATGACTGCAACCGCGGC
>JALYXJ010000483.1 GCA_030947165.1 Gemmatimonadota bacterium | reverse complement strand
CTCGTACCCTACGGGCCCAAGTATCGAGATCACTTTCGCACTCGGGATCAGCGACTAGCCTATTGCTTGACAGCTTACAGCCTATGGCGTCTTCTGCACTGGCTTCCGGGCTTATCGCTTAACGCTTACAGCACAGGGTCTGGGTTCATGCCAACTTCCTCCGCGTTCCTCGCCCGCCAGCTCACCGAGACCTTCACCGGCCCGACCTGGCATGGCTCGTCGCTCGCCGAGCTGCTGCACGACGTCAATCTCAGCGAGGCGCGGGCGCATCCGCTCGCCGATGGCCACTCGATCGCCGAGTTGGTGGTGCATCTGACGGCATGGTGTGAGATCGCGGGGCGGCGGCTTGCCGGATACGCCGGCGACGCGACAGCCGCGGAGGACTGGCCGGTGGTGGAGGTCTCCACCGAAGAGCAGTGGCGCGCCGCCGTGAAGACGCTCGGCGCTCGCTACGCCGAGATCGGGCGCAAGGCCGGCGCACTGTCGGAGTCCGCGCTGCACGCCACGCTCGCCGGCCGCACTCACACCGCCACCGACATGCTGCACGGGCTCGTGGCGCACGGGGCGTATCATGGGGGGCAGATGGCGCTGCTGAAGAAGCGAGTGCGCGGAGCCTGAGCGGTGATGCTCCCCTATCGCAGCAACTGACTTCCGCACATGGAAGAAACGCGTCCCTCCTCCGCGAAGATGATCCTTCGTGCCCTGTTGCGGCGCTGCCCAAACTGCGGCGCGCGGGGGATCTTCCGACGTTCACAGAGCTGCGCGAGCACTGCCCCAACTGCGGGATGCGGCTGCACCGCGGCGAGGCCGACTACTTCATCGGCGCGTACCTGCTCAACCTCGTCTTCGTCGAAGTCCTGTTCGCCGTCCTGCTCCGCCGCGTGGTGATCGCGACGTATCCGGACACGCCCTGGACACTGATCCAGTGGACCGGTCTCGTGCTGATCGTCGTCGGCGCCGTGGTGTGCTACCCGCTGTCGAAGGCACTCTGGATCGCGTTCGACCTGATCTTCCGCCCGATGTCACCGGAGGAGCTGGCGTGGCACAAGCGCGGAGGGGAGGAGGGGACGAGGAGATGCCGCACCTCTGATCGGCGAGCTGTAAGCCGCAAGCCGTAAGCTCGGCAGCCAGTGCACGAAACGCCGTAGGCTGCAAGCTGCAAAGCTTTAAGCTTCTCGCTGATCGCCGGTGCGAACGCGATCGCGAAACTTGCCCACGTAGGTGACGAACGGCGGAAATACAGCGGATCTTCACTCGGACGACCTTTACCGCCTTGCCGCCCTTCGTCACGAGCCGGCCCAAGTATCGCGATGCTGTTCGGTCCACAGATCAGCGAGAGGCTTATCCCTTACAGCTTACAGCCTACGGCGTTTCGTGCACTGGCTTCCGGGCGTATCGCTTACCGCTTACCGCGTTATCTCCCGAGCCAGTATGCCGCCTTGATCAGGAAGACATTATCCGGCCGGCTCGCGAACAGGTTCTGATAATCGCGCCGCGCCGCGAACGTGCCGACGTCCCGGTCGTCCTGTTCGCGGCCCTGCGTCCAGACGACGAAGAGTGTGGAACCAGGTCGATACTCCCACCGCGCGACGGCACTTGTATTGAACGTCTTCTGATTGAAGTCGCCCTGCGGAGCCGAGCCGGTGTAGGGACGGAAGCGTGCGTCGTACGCCGCGGCGCGTGGGTCGGCCAGCTCGCGGACATTCGTGAAGTGCCCGGCCGTGACGAACGGCTCCACGTAGAGCTGGAGCGACATCGTGGGGCGGAGTGTCACGTCGAAGCGGCCCGTGAAGCTCAGCAGGTCCTGCGCGAGAAAGCCGAACAGGTAGTGCGTCGTGTCCGCGCCGATCACGCCGACGTTCGCGAGCCACTGGGTGTTGTCCTGGTTGCGCTGGTAGCGCGTGCCGACTTCCACGTTCACCCGGCTCGACGGGCGGATGCGCAGGTACGGCCGCACGCGCCAGAGCATCGAGCGTCCGCCGTCAGACATGGTGTAGATGGCGGCGAGCTGCGGCGACACGCGGCGCTTGGGATCGTCGAACAGGTTCACCAGCACGTTGTAGGAGGGAGAGAGCCGCAGCGCGGGCCCGCCGCGCGCGCAGCGGTCGCACGCCACGTTCCCCACGTTGTCCACCCACGCGTCGACGGACACGTTGGACGCGTTCGCCCGACTGCCACCGGCGTAGACCTCGAACGTACCGCCGTTCAGGAGACCCGCATCGGTGAAAGTGTGATAGGTAAACAGGCTCACGTTGATGTTGCGCCAGCCGGCGTAGGTCCCCTTGGGAACGAGCCGCAGCGACGAGTTGACGGTCTGCTGGTCGGCGCGAGACAGGAACCCGAGATCGTTGGTCTCGTAGCCCGGCGTGACGCGCTGATAGCTGACGCCGCCACGCAGCGTGCCCGCGACCTTGTCGGCCGAGAGACCTATCGCGAGGCCGCTCATCGACTCGCGCAGCGTGTCCACCGTCAGCGCACCGTCGGGACGCTGGTACTGATGCACCGCCGACCGCTGGGTGCGAGTGATGGCGCTCGTGGTGCCATGCACCAGGCTCGTGGAGAACGAGCCAGCCAGCGCGAAGCGTCCGTCGCCGAACCGGTGGCGCCCGTCGACTCCGGCACCGAGCGCGCTGCGACGGAGGTAGCGCGCCTGTACCGCGTCGAGCGAACGATCCACCATGGTCGTGATGACCCCCAGCCCACTCTCACCGCCGCGGAGGTCGCGCGATGCACGTGCAACTGCATACGCGGTCCGCGGCTCGATCACCGTTTCGCCCGCAACTGTGCGATCGGTGATCGCTGCCAGCACGCCGATCGACGTGCCGTCGGCGAGGCGGCCGGAGAGCTTGCCGGCGCCGAGGATGCGCGACGCACCCGGAATATCGACGTTGGGATCGGAGACGAGGCCGGCGAGCTGTGGGGCACGCCCGATTCGACGAGAATAGAAGAGGCGCGTTGGATCGTCCCCGAATCCGAAGATGCTCGTCCCCTCCAGAAAGAAGGGCCGCTGCTCGGCGAGAAAGGTCTCGAACGCCGTGAGGTTGAGCTGCGCCGGATCCGCCTCCACCTGCCCGAAGTCGGGGTTGATCGTCGCGTTGAGAGTGAGGTTGGAGGTGATGCCGTACTTGAGATCCGCACCAACGGTCCCCTGTTGGGCGCGCGAGAAACCGTCGGTGCGTGCAACGCTCGTGTTGCGCGTCAGCACGTAGGGCGAGAGCTCGAGGCGGTTCATCGTGCCGAGTGAGGTGAATCCCCCCACGTCGCCGAACTGCGAGGCGATGCCGGCGCGCGAGCGGCGGTATACCGGCCAGCTATCGCGCTCGTTGTACCGCGCGATGTCGCGCATGATCATCACGCCGAAGGTCAGCGTGTCGCGCGGCGGGTAGCGCAGCTGGCTCAGCGGGATCCGGAACTCCGCCGTCCATCCCAGCGAGTCGATGCGCGTGGCCACGTCCCACACCGCATCCCATGAGATGTCCTCGCTGTTATCGTCGTACGTGTAGTAGTCGCGCTTCACGCCGGCGGGGTTCACGGCGAACTCGTAGCCGGTGCGGCGGTCGTGATACGAGTCGATCATGACCTTGATCTGATCCGACGACGTCTTCACGTCGCGCCGGCTGAGCAGGGCGATGATGCTGTCGGGGCGCGGGTCGAACGCGCGGACGAACACGTAGAGGTTCTGCGCGTCGTACGCGATGCGGGCCTCGGTGCGCATCGTGGCGACGCTGTCCTCGATCGGATCGAACATCCGGAAGGACGAGATCGGCGTCGTGGATTGCCACACCTCGTCCTTGTCGCTCCCGTCGAGTACGGGTGCGTGGCCCGTGCGGCTCGCAGCCGGCGCCGTCACGACCACGGGTCCGGGCATCTGGCTCTGCGCGCTCGTGCGCTCGGGCAGCAGCGCGAGGAGGCATGCGCATGCTAAGATTTTAGCACTCATGGTGGCGACGGTGGGAAGCGGGGAGTGGACCGTGATTCAATGGCGGGCGGCGGCTTCGAGCACGTTGCGCATGTCGCCCGACGCGAGCCCCTGCGTCGCCTTCATGAGCGCATCGCGCAGTGCGGTGGTGCGAATGGCCCCGATGTTGACGAGGTCGAGCAGCACCGCGGCGCGGTCGCCCGACGCCGGGATGTCGAGGCTGGCGCGGATCACCGCCCGTGCCACGTCCTCCGAGCCCGCGGCGTAGCCCATCACCGAGCCGGCGAGCACGTTGCGCATGTCGCCCGACGACGGGATGGTGGCAAGCGTACGGAAGAAGGCCGCGCGCAGCGCCGGGTCCTTGTCTTGGAAGTAGTGCGGCGCGAGCACGACGAGCAGGTTCGCCTTGTCGCCGCTGCTCGGAATCGTCTCGGCCATCTTCATCACGCTCAGCAGCATGTCGCGGTCGTTGGTCTGACCGAAGGTCTGCAGCACGGCCGTGCGGTCACCGCTGGAGGGAACGGCCATCACGGCCGCCTCGAGCGCCGACACAGTGCGCGGGCCGCCACGAACGCCGGGTGCCGCTTTCTGGAGCACGGCCCTCAAGTCCCCGGATGAGCCATTCAGGTCGCGTCCCGCCTGGCGGACGATGCGATCGAGATCGTCCGACGAGAGGCTTTGGTCCAGCAGCGCCTCGTAGTGCGAGCGCTTGGCGCCGGTGCTGTGAATCGTCGCGATCATCGAGAGCACGCGATCGATGCCGCCCCCCCCCTCGGCGCGCCACCGCGCGACGCGCGGCTTCACGTTCATCCCGCTCTCGCGGGCCACGCGCGGCAGGTAGCCGGCGAACCAGCGGCGCGCGTCGTCGTCATATGGAGCGACCGCGCCGTTCAGTTGGTAGATGCGGGTGAGGGCGCCGTCGCCCGTTGCACGGACCACGAGCTGGCGATCCGAACTGCTCGTGCGCTCCCGGAAGGCTGCGTGCGCCGTCACCGGCATGCTGGCGATGTCGTCCTCGGCGGCGGTGAACGTCACCTTGCCGAACAGCGAGGCCTCGCGGCAGGACCCGTCCTCCTCGAGACTCAGATATCGGAAGGTGTCGAAGCCGTCGTCGTGGCTGTCCGAGTGAATGGAGTTGATCGTCGTGCCCGGCACGACCGGCTCGTCGCAGCTCTTGGGGCTCGTCGTCTGCTTGAGCTTCGCCTTCATGCCGTCGAGCTGCTGCGCCGTCCTGGCCATCCCGGCGCCAAGGGCGCTCGACGCGGCGCGCGGCTCGGTCACTGGGGTCGCGGGGGCCGCGGGGGTCGCGGACTGCATCGGCGGCTTGGGCGGCGTCAGTGTCGTGTGCGCCGGCGCGTCGGTCGCCGCGCTGATGCTGATCTTGAACGACTCGGGGAAATCATCGCCGGCGGTGGGCACCGCGACGCGCGTGTCGCGCGCCACCAGCGACTCGGCGCGGCGATATGGATGGAGCGCCGCGAGCGGCACGACGAGCAGCAGAGCCGCGAAGGCGCTCATGAGCGTCCGTCCCTTGCTGAGAGGGTTGCGAGCGAGCACGGGATCGAGAATCGAGAGCATGCGCCCCTCGAACTCCGAGCGGCGAGCCATGGCGAGCGCGGCGAACGCCGGCTGCGACGACCGGTCGGTGGTGCCGAGCGCGCGGACCATCGCGAGCAGCTCCTCGGCGTAGTGCGAGGGGGCTGTGCCATGGCGGAGCACGTAGTCGTCGCACGCGTGCTCGCGCTCGAGCTGCATGCGCCGGTTGGCGATCCAGACGAGCGGATCGAACCAGAAGAGGGCGAGTGCGATCTGGCCGGCGAGCTGCGTCAGCGCGTCGAGGCGTTTCACGTGCGCCATCTCGTGCACGAGCACGAAGCGGCGCCGCTCTTCGGGCCAGGCGTCGGCGTCATCGGGCAGCAGCACGACGGGATACACGATGCCCCACGTGATCGGGACCCCGACCTTCCCGCCGTGCATCAGGGTGAGGGGACGCGCGATGCAGAGCGACGTGCTGAGACGCTGCACGAGCGACAGCCAGCCGCCATCCTCGACACGCGCGCCACGGCGCGCCAGCGCGGCGACGATCGTCGTCCCGACGGCCAGGCGCCCGAGCACGATCAACGCGCCGATTGCCCACAGTGTGAGCAGAATGGCGCGACCGCTGATCCGCGCGGCCGGCGCGGGCTCGGCGCGCCCGGCATTGGTGGAGAGGGCGCCGACGGACGGAGCGCTGTCGTTGGTGATGGTGAGCTGGATCGGCTCGTGCGCCTGCGACGACGCGGGGCGCGGCACGATCGCAGGACGACGCGGCGCATCGCCGCGGCCCTCGGGCAGCGTGACCGGCAAGACGCTCGACACGGCCGTCGGGACCGCGACCTGCCACTGCGGACCCCACAAGGCGAAGAGCGGCAGCACGAGCTGCACGACGATCGCGCCGACCCACACGAGGTGTCGAGCCGAGGCCGTGCGTCGGCGCATGGCGTGCGTGACGGCGAGGGCCACGAGGAATACGACGATGCCGCGCAGCGCGGCGTCGGTCAGCGCGGGAGCAATCGTGTCGAGACGATGGAGCCAGGTGGCGACGCTCATCTATCGTCCCTCCGTCTTGGCCTTCTCGATCATCTTCGACATCCGCTCGAGCTCGGCGCCGCTCATCTTCTCGCCCTCGATCGCCAGCAGAGCCGCCACGGCCTGTTCGGCCGAATTATCGAAGAAGGTCTTGAGCAGATGTGTGAGGGCCGTCTGGCGCGCGGCATCGCGGCGCACGAGCGGCATGTAGACGTAGGCGCGTCCCTCTTCCTCGTGGCGGATGTGCCCCTTCTGCTCGAGGATGCGGAGGAGCGCGCGCACCGCCGAATAGCTCGGCGCGTCGGAAAGTCCTTCCATCACGTCCGCGGCCGTCGCGCGACCCGTGCGGAAGAGGAAGTCCATGATTTGCCGCTCGCGGCGGCTGAGATCGCGGTCGTGCGTCAACAGGTCTCCCGAAGAAGTGCTAGGAAAGTAGCATATGCTAGAAATTTAGCAATAGCGGGTTTCGGGGGCGTCAACTGGCGCTCGGGCCGGCCCACCGCGGCCGGCCCCACGACCAAAAGACAGATGCTGTGGGGTCGACGGGACGCGATTCGGTGCCGGAGCGAAGGGCCAGCCCCGAGCGGCTTTGCTCGCTATCTCCCCCTCAACGCCCTCGTCAGCGCCCGGTCCAGCCCGTTCGCGAACGCCTGCTTGTCGCGCGGCCCGTAGGTGGCGTGGCCGCCCGTCTCCACCCCGGTGCCGCGCAGGGCATCCATGAAGTTCCGGACCGACAGCCGCTCGCCGATGCTCTCGGCCGTGTACTCCTCGCCCCGTGGGTCCAGCACCATGACCCCGTTGGGGACGAGGAGGGCGGCGAGTGGGATGTCGGCGGTGACCGCGACGTCGCCGCGCTCGGCATGCTCCGCGATGTAGCGGTCGGCCACGTCGGGACCGCCGTCGACGCGCACAGCCGACAGGTGCTTGTAGCCAAGGGGCAACTGAAGACGCTGATTGGCCACGAGCACGGTCTCGAGCGCGAGGCGCTCGGAAGCGCGGAAGCAGACCTCCTTCACGTCGCGTGGCGCGGCGTCGGCATCGAGCCATAGCTTCATGAGAGCGAATCTCGGGTCAGGGAGGGCCATTCGCCATGCGCGTTGCAGCGCTTTATGACATTCACGGCAATCTCCCCGCACTGGAAGCGGTGCTCGTGGACCTGCGCAACGCCGATGTGGACAGCATCGTGGTCGGCGGCGACGTGGTCCCGGGGCCGTTGCCGCGCGAGACGCTCGCCTGTCTCGAGTCGCTGGATATCCCGGTCCGGTTCCTCCACGGCAACGGCGAATCAGCCGTGCTCGCGGAGCTGGCCGGCAAGGACTCCACCGTCCCGGCGCCCTTTCGCGAGCTCATTCGCTGGAGCGCCCGCCAGCTCGAGCCCGAGCAGCAACAGTCCATGTCGCGCTGGCCACCGACGATTCGCGTCGCCATCCCCGAGCTGGGCGACGTGCTGTTCTGTCATGCGACGCCTCGCAGCGACACCGAAATCTTCACGCGTCTCACCCCCGAGGAGCGTGTCGCACCGGTCCTGGCTGGCGTGGACGCACCACTCGTGGTCTGCGGACACACGCACATGCAGTTCGACCGCATGGTGGGATGGATTCGCGTCGTGAACGCGGGCAGCGTGGGCATGCCATTCGGCGAGCCGGGCGCGTACTGGCTGCTGCTCGGCCCCGACGTGCAGCTCCGGCACACGACGTACGATCTCGCCGCCGCCGCCGACCGTGTTCGCCGCACGAGCTATCCCCAGGCAGCGGAGTTCGCGACCCGCGACATCCTGAAGCCGCGGACCGAGCGGGAGATGCTCGACGCATTTTCAAACTAGACCGCGGGGAGAACCGCACCTTGCCGAATCGCCGCCGCACCACCGCCCGCACCGGACAGATCATCGCGATGGGGGGCGGTGGGTTCTCCATGGAGCCGGAGAATCCGCTGCTCGACGACTACGTGCTGGCCCAGTCGCGGCGCGCCAGGCCGCGCATCTGCTTTCTCGGCTGCGCCAGCGGGGACGCCGCGGGATACATCGAGAAGTTCTACGACGCCTTCAGCCAGCGGCAGTGTGAGCCGACGCACCTGATGCTCTTCAAGACGCCGCCACCCGACATCGTCGGGATCGTGGAGCGGCAGCACATCTTCTACGTCGGCGGTGGCAGCACGCGCAACCTGCTCGTGCTGTGGCGTGAGTGGGGCCTCGACCGCCTGCTGCGCCGTGCATGGAGCAGAGGCGCGATCATGTGTGGATTGAGCGCCGGCTCCCTGTGCTGGTTTCAGTCGGGCGTGAGCGACTCGTACGGTCCCGAGCTGCGCCCCATGCGAGCGCTCGGCTGGCTCGCCGGCAGCCACTGCCCGCACTACGATGGCGAAGCCGCTCGCCGACCGGCGTATCATGCACTGATCGACAGTGGGGAGCTTCCCGCCGGCTACGCGGCCGACGACGGGGCGGCGCTGCATTTCGTCGGCCGGCGGCTGCATCGCGTGGTGAGCTCGCGTCCGGCGGCGAAGGCCTATCGCGTCGCCTCGGTCCGCGGCAGGATTGCGGAGCGCGCGCTCGAGACGGAATATCTCGGGAGCCGCCGCCGATCGGCGCGGTGATCTCCGCCTTCACCCGTGAGGCGCTCATGGTGTTGATCATAGCTATCGTCATCATTCTGCTCGGCGTGGTGCTCGGCATCGCCGCGAGCAAGCCCAACGAGTTCACCGTGCAGCGCACGACGCGCATCAGGGCGACACCGGACCGAATCTTTCCGCAGATCAACGACTTCCACAACTGGGCCGCGTGGTCGCCGTGGGAGAAGATGGACCCGACGATGACGAAGACCTTCAGCGGCGCCTCCGGCGGCAAGGGCGCGGTCTACGAGTGGGAGGGCAACTCGAAGGTCGGTAAAGGGCGGATGGAGATCACCGATGCATCGGCCCCGCGCCGGGTCGCCATCAATCTCGACTTCATGCGACCATTCAGGGCCAACAACACGTCCGAGTTCACCCTCGAGCCGCAGGGCGATTCCACCGATGTCACCTGGTCGATGCGTGGAGGCAGCGCGTTCATCATGAAAGTCATGGGCGTGTTCATGAACATGGACAAGATGATCGGGCGCGACTTCGAGACGGGGCTCGCCAATCTGAAGGCGAACGCGGAGCGATAGCGCGGTTTCAATGACACGCCACGACAAGAAGAGAATGCACGGAAACGACGGCAGAGGCAGGGAACGGCGGATCAAGCACACCAGGCAGGACACCGGCGCCAAGCAGCGTCCCGTAGACCCCCAAAGTATTTCTCTTTGAAGTTGCGGGGCTGGCTTTGGCGCACCAGACGATGCCCGCCGTAGGGCGATCCGCAGTTTTCCTGCCTTCCGTCGTTTCCGTGGCATTCAGTTGTTGTAGCTCTGTAGCTCCCCCATGAAGCTCGTTGTCGTCCACGTTCCGTGCGTTGTGCGGTCGTTCCGCCGTTAATGCCTCCGGCCTCTCGCTTGACTACTCTCTGGACCTCTCACAGTCCGGCGCTATGGCAACAAGCGCTCGACCGCTACGACGCCGTCGTCACCAACCAGAAGGTGGCGCGGTTGACGGAGCTGGACGGCTGGTACCGCAACGAGCTGCCCGGCGTGATCGCATCGCGCCGGATGGCACACGTGACGCTGCCGGAGCTGGTCCGCATCACCGAGTGGAAGATGGCCCGCGGCGTCTGGCGCGCCCCGAACCTCGTGCGGGTGCGCGGCAACGATCCGGACGTCGTGGTCAGGACCAGCACGAAGGCACTGTCGGAGATCCCGCATCCGACCGCCCCCATCACCACCATGGCGGCGCTCGACGGCGTGGGCCCGGCGACGGCTTCAGGGGTTGCCAGCGCGGCATCGCCCGGGCTGTACCCCTTCTTCGACGAGCTGGTGGCGGCGCAGATCCCCGGGCTCGGCAAGGTCGCGTGGACGCACGGCTTCTACGCCCGGTACGCCGCCGCGCTCCGGGAGCGTGCGCCGACCCTGGGTGCTGATTGGACCCCCGTGATGCTGGAGCGCGCTCTGTGGGCCCACGTGGGTGGAAAGGCCGGCCGGGGGTAGCAGGGAGAGGCACCAAATCTGCAGAGATGAGCCCGCTTACTGGCTGAGCGACTTCGCGGCATCAATCACGCATTGATGATCCGGATCAGCAGCCCAGGTACTGTCTCGGAGCCATTCCCCATGCGCGATACGAAGTCCACCCCTCCCGACCTCTCCGCTCTCAACGACGACTATGATGTCGTCGGCGAGATCACCGGAACCGGCGACGCCCACAGTTACATCGCGACGCGGAAGGGCGAGGGTACGAAGCGGCGCGACGACCAGACAGGGGTCGTTATCACCGTCGTCACCACACCGGAGGGCGACGAGGCGAATGCCCTCACCCACCTCGCCGCCGATTCCCAGTTGCTGGCGCGCACGGCGCACCGGCGGTTGATCCCGATCGTCGAAGGACGCTGGATCGGCGACGACGCCTACGCCATGGTCACCCAGCGCATCACCGATCCGTCGCTCGCGCAGAAGCTCGCGACCGGCGAGGCCTTCTCGAACCCGCGCATCGCGGCGATCCTGCGCGACGTGAACAGCCTGCTCGAGTGGGCGCGCGAGCAGAAGGTCGTGCACCGAAACATCACGGTCGATCGCGTCTTCCTCGAGCCGAAGACCGATCGCGTCCGCGTCTCGTTCGCGATCGCGCCGATCAAGCGTCTGCATCAGTCCGACGCGGACGACGACGCGCGCACGATCGCGAAGCTGGCGATGGCGATGCTCACGGGCGAAGTGGATCCGCGCGCCTACGAGGGACAGTCGCTCACGGAGCTGCGCCCCGATCTCCCCGAGCAGCTCGA
>JALYXJ010000474.1 GCA_030947165.1 Gemmatimonadota bacterium | reverse complement strand
GTCTCGGAGGAGACAACTACCGGCGTACACCGTCTCTACCAGATGATGGAAGCGGGGACACTGCTCTTCCCCGCGATCAACGTCAATGACTCGGAAACGAAGAGCAAGTTCGACAACCTCTACGGCTGCCGTCACTCGCTCACCGACGGCATTCTCCGGGCGAGTGACGTGATGCTCGCCGGCAAGGTTGCGGTCGTGTTCGGATACGGCGACGTGGGCAAGGGTTGCGCGCAGTCACTGCGCGGGCAGGGCGCGCGCGTGATCATCACGGAGATCGATCCGATCTGTGCCCTGCAGGCCGCCATGGAAGGCTACCAGGTCACCACGCTCGACGAGGTCGTGAAGACGGCCGACATCTTCATCACCGCCACGGGGAACAAGAACATCATCACCGTGGACGACATGGCGAAGATGAAGGACAAGGCGATCGTCGGGAACATCGGTCACTTCGACAACGAGATCGACATGGCCGGCCTGAAGAAGAAGGGCATCACGCGAATCAACATCAAGCCGCAATACGACGAATTCGTCTTCCCCGACGGCCACTCGGTGATGATCCTTGCCGAGGGAAGACTACTCAATCTGGGTTGTGCCACGGGCCATCCGAGCTTCGTGATGTCAGCGTCGTTCACCAACCAGGTGATGGCGCAGCTCGAGCTGCACCAGAACGCGGCCAAGCTCGAGAAGAAGGTGTACACGCTGCCCAAGCATCTCGACGAGAAGGTCGCACGCCTGCACCTCGACAAGCTCGGGGTGAAGCTGACGAAGCTGTCGCCGGATCAGGCGTCGTACATCGGCGTGCCGGTTGATGGGCCGTACAAGCCGGATCACTACCGGTACTAGGGCGTGAGAACGTGAGAACGTGAGAACGTGAGAACGTGAGAACGTGAGAACGTGAGAGCGTGAGAGCGTGAGGGCGTGAGGGCGTGAGGGCGTGAGGGCACACCGGACTGAGTCCTGGTGTGCCCTTGCCGTTCACGGCCTCACGGTCTCACCCTTTCACGCTCTCACGTGCTTTTTTCGGCCCGTTTTTCGCATTACGGCCCAGCCCGCCCCTCTGGGTCCAACATCCATTCGTGCACGCATTTACCTCCTCTCTCCGCGCCCTCGTCGCGACGTCGCTGCTCGTGGCGGCGCCCGGCATCGCGCACGCGCAGTCGAGCCGCCCGGAGCCCGCCAACGCCCATGACTCCATCGACGTCGCCGCCCTGACGTTCGATGGGGCGCATGAGGTTCCCGCCGCGGACCTGCGGACGGTGATCTTCACTCGCACGTCGGCGTGCCGATTGATCCTGTTCGCGCCGATCTGCAAGGCCACCCCCACCCTCCTCTTCACCGACCGGCGCCGCACCACGCGCGCCGCGCTCGGCGAGGACATCACGAACCTCCGCGTCTACTACTTCCGCCGCGGATTCCGCGATGCGCAGGTGGACACGGTGCTCGTTCCGGTGAAGCGCGGTGTCGACGTCACCTTTCGCATCACGGAGGGGCCGCCGACGCGCATCGCGTCGCTCAGTGTGACGCAGCGCGATCCGGTGATCACGCCGGCGGAGCTGAAGCATGCCGTGGTGCTCCGCGAAGGAGAGCCGCTCAATCTCGTCGCCCTGGATACCACGCTCACGCGACTCCGCGATGCCGCCTGGAACCATGGCTACGGCGACGTGCGCATCGACACCAGCGTGCCTCGCCCGGATGCCTCGCGGCTCGTGCCCGTGCGTATCGTGGTGGACCCGCGCTATCTCACGCGCGTGGGCGAGGTGGAGTTCGAGGGCAACCACGTGCTCAGCGACGCGACGCTGCGCCGCGCGCTGCTGCTTCGGCCTGGTGGCCTGTACACGCGAAATGCAGTGCTCGAGAGCGAGCGTCGCCTGTTCGAGTCGCCGGCGCTGGCACGCGCACTCGTCGTCACGCCGCCTGAGGGCGACAGCGTGAAGCATATCACCGTCGCCGTGACCGAGACCGCGCCGCATCACGCGAGCGCGACGCTCGGCTTCAACACGGTGGAGTTCGTTCAGGCGGCGGTCGACCTGCGACACAACGTGCTGGGTGCGGGCCGCTGGCTCGACGCGCGCCTCCGAGCCGGCAACCTGCTCGGGGAGCAGCTCAATGGCCGCGCGATCTTTCGACAGGCGGTGCCCGAGGGCACCGCCGACGTGAGCCTCTTTCTCCGGCCCACCTATCAGGGGTCGCTCACGGTCACCCAGCCGTGGATCGCCGGCCCACGGACGTCGGCCTCGCTGACGGTGTTCGGGGGCCGCCGCTCGCTGCCCGGCATCGTCGTGGACGAGGACCTCGGCGCCACCCTCGGCGTCGTGCGCGAGCTGGCCGTTCGGCTTCCGGTGGGCCTGAACTACCGGATCGAATCCACTCGCGTGCAGGGAGGCGGCGTCTATTTCTGTGCCGGCTACGGCATCTGCGACAACGTCACGATTCAGGCGCTCGAGCGCCGACAGCGCCTCGCCCCGATCGGCGCCAGCGCGTGGATCGATCGCTCCGACGACCTCGAGGCGCCGACGAGCGGCTACACGGCCGTGCTGGACGCGGAGCATGCGTCGAGCGCGACCGGCTCCACCTTCGCCCACAACCGCGTTGCGGCCGACGGCTCGTACTACCGGGCATTCGCGCATAGCGAGGACCTGAACGATGAGGCGTTCCCCAAGGTCCTGGCGCTGCACGGTCGCCTCGGCTGGGTACGGCCGCTCGACGACCGCGCCGCACTCGGTGTCGCCGGAACCGGTCCGGGCATTCTCCACCCGCGCACGCGATTCTACGCGGGCGGCATGCAATCGGTGCGTGGCTTCGCCGAGAACGAGCTCGGTCCAGAGGTGCTCCAGGCGCGCACGGCGTCGTTGATCGCCGCTGGGTGCAGCAATGCGACGATCGCCGACGGGAGCTGTGATCCGTCAGCCGTGCCGTCGAACGAGTTGTTCATCCGCCCCACCGGAGGCAGCAGCGTCGTCGAGGGCAGCGTCGAGCTGCGTGTGTCCCTGATGAAGCAGTTCGGAGGTGTGGTGTTCCTCGATGGCGCGTACGTGGGCGCGTCGGGCATCGACTCGCCCGCGAGCGGCAAGGGCGCGGTCACTCCAGGCGCCGGCCTGCGCTATCGCTCCGTGCTCGGCGTGCTGCGGCTGGATCTTGGACTGCGTCCGGTGGGCAGCCAGCTCCTGCCGGTCGTCGCGGCCGTGCCCGACGGCGCGGGTGGTGAGCGCATCGTGCGTCTGTCGCGTGAGAAGAGCTACTCGCCGATCGACCCATCACCCGGGACACTCCATTCGATCGCGCGTCGAATCGTGGTGCATTTCGCCATGGGGCAGGCGTTTTGACGCCGCCGCCCGGCACCGTGCGAAACGTCCGCGTCGCGGAGCCCAGTCGCGCCCGGCGCGTGCTGCGCGCGCTGCTGGCGTTCGTGGTGCTGCCGATCGTGGTGGGCATGGTGATCGTCCTCGTGTTGGCGAACACGCCGTGGGGCAACGAGCGCGCGCGACGGATCGTCGTGTCGCAGGCCAATCAGCGGATCACGGGGCGGCTCAGCATCGCCGGCTTGCGCGGGTCGCTGTTCTCGCACGCGACGCTCACGGGAGTCGAGCTGGTGGACAGCGTGCACGCACCGGTGTTCACCGCACGGCGGGTGGAGGTGCGATACGGCCTCTGGTCGGCGCTGCGCGGACATGTCGTCGTGAAGTCGCTCGCCCTCGACACACCGTTCGTGCTGCTCGACAAGCGTCCGGGATCACGCTGGAACTTCCAGGCGTTGATGCGGCCGAGTGGTACGCCAAAGGATACGTCGCAGCATCGGCCGCCCCCGGAGCTCGGCGACATCACCATTCGGCACGGTCGGCTCGTGTACCGGCGGCCCTGGCAGCCGGATAGCACGTTGCCGGCGGACCGCCGCGATGGCGCCATTGCGGCGGCGTTGCTCTCGACGGCGCGCAGTCGTACCGAGCGGGTGGCCGGCGGCTTCCAGAGAGTAGTCGAGTATCACGACATCGACACACGCATTCCGGTGGTCCAGCTCGCGCAGCAGGGACGGCCGGCGACGGTGGAGATCGCGTCGCTGTCGATGATCGGCGAGCCATATCGGCCGCCCGTGATGGACGTGCGATCGTTGACGGGAAGGATCTACGCCTCGCAGGACTCGCTCTGGTGGCACGGCGCGCGGCTGTCGTTCCCTGGATCGCGGGTGATCGCGGATGGTCGGCTTGGGCTGAAGAAGACCGGCCTCTCCGTCTCGCTGGTTGGCGCGCCGATCGCCTTGGCTGATCTCCGATGGCTCAACCCCACGCTGCCAGCCGAGGGGGGTGGGAAGCTGCGCTACACGATGCGCG
>JALYXJ010000458.1 GCA_030947165.1 Gemmatimonadota bacterium | reverse complement strand
ACGTCCCGCTGCCCGCGGATCAGCAGGTGATGCAGCTCAAGCGGATCAAACGCGCCGGCGAGCGCATGAACCGTCTCATCCAGGACCTGCTCGACGTCGCCAAGCTCGAAGCGGGCCGCGTCGGGATCGCGGCCCGCGAGCTCGACGTCCCTCCACTCGTCGCCGAGGCGCACGACATGCTCCTGCCACTCGCCGAGGAGAAGGGGGTGCACCTTGAGCGGGACGTCGCCGAAGAACTGCCGCGCATCACCGCCGACGCCGGACGCGTGCTGCAGGTGCTCTCGAACCTCGTCGGTAACGCGATCAAGTTCACCCCCGAGGGTGGTCGCATCGTGATCGGGGCCAGGCCGGTGGTTGCGGGGGTCGAGTTCTTCGTCAGCGACACCGGGCCAGGCATCCCCCCCGATCAGCTCGAGCGCATCTTCGGACGGTTCTGGCAAGCGGATGCCGCCGACCGGCGCGGCATCGGGCTCGGGCTCACGATCGCGAAGGGGATCATGGATGCGCACGGCGGGCGGCTCTGGGTAGAGAGCACGCTCGGCCAGGGCACGACCTTCCGCTTCACGCTCGGGACGATGCTGCCCTTGACGAGCGAGCACGAGCGACGGCGCCGCGACACGATCGAGGCGGCGCGGATGCAGATCCATCGGCCGGCCCGTGTGGGACCCGCGGACTCTTCCCCGATGCGTTAGGGCGGCTGCGTAGCTTTCGTCATGCGCGCCATCGTCATCGCCCGACCCGGGGGCCCCGAGGTTCTCGAGGAGCAGGACCGTCCCCTGCCCGAACCGGGCGTCGGCCAGATCCGCGTGCGCGTCCACACCTCGGCGCTCAACCGCGCCGACCTGATGCAGCGTCAGGGCAGCTATCCCGCCCCGCCGGGTGCGCCCGCCGACATTCCGGGAATGGAATACGCCGGCGAGGTCGACGCGCTCGGCGCCGGCTCCACGTTGTGGCGGCTCGGCGACCGCGTGATGGGGATCGTCGGTGGCGGCGCGCACGCGGAGTTTCTCGTCACGCACGAGCGCGAGGCGTTGCCGGTGCCCGCCGGGCTCTCGTGGGAGAACGCCGCGGCGATCCCCGAAGCGTTTCTCACCGCGTACGACGCGCTGTTCACCCGGCTCGACGTGCGACTGGGGGAGCGAGTGCTCATCCACGCGGTGGGCAGCGGTGTGGGCACGGCCACGCTCCAGCTCGCGCGACTGGCCGGCGCCATCGTCATCGGCACCTCACGCTCGGCGGACAAGCTCGCGCGGGCGCGCGACCTCGGGCTGGATCATGCGATCGACGCGGCCGACGGCGATTGGGCGGCGACGGTCGAGGCGGCGGTTGGACAGAACGCCGTCCACGCCGTCGTGGATCTCGTGGGGGGCAACTATCTGCGCGGCGACCTCCGCGTACTGGCCCCGCGTGGACGGCTCGCGATCGTCGGCCTCACCGGCGGGCGGACCGCCGAGATGGACATGGGCGTGTTGCTCGGCAAGCGCCTGCACGTCGTGGGCACGGTGCTGCGCTCGCGGCCGATCGAGGAGAAGATCGCGCTGGCGCGCGAGTTCGCCGGTCGTGGCATTCCTTTCTTCGAGTCGGGGCGGCTCGTGCCGATCGTCGAGCGCGTCTTCTCGATCGGCGAGATTCGTGCGGCGCACCTGCTGCTCGAGTCGAACAGCACCTTCGGCAAGGTGGTGCTTCGCTTCGATTGAAGCCGTTCGTGAGGGTGACGAGCCGGGTGGTCCGACCGTCAGGTGAATGGACCCCACTATTCGCCTTTCCGACCGTCCTCTCCGTGCCGATTCAGGACCAGCTCGGGCTCGCCCGCCGAGCCGTGCGACTCTTCGTACGACCGAACTCGCGACGCGTCGCCCTGACCTTCGGGCTCTCCCTCGCCGTCGCCACCGCCGCCGCCAGCGAGCCGCTCCTCCTCAAGCAGGTCGTCGACCGATTGGCCGGCGTGGGACCGCAGGCCGGCGACGCGACCCTTCACGCCATCGCCGTGGGCGTGGCTCTCTTCGCCCTCGTGCTCACCTGCCGCATCCTGGGCGCCGCCTGGGTGACGACGTCCACGTGGGCCGTTCGCCTCAACCTCGAGTACCAACTCCGGTCGCGCGTCGCGGCCAAGATGAGCGTCCTGTCGGCGCGCACCCAGGACGAGATCGGCACGGGGGGCCTGCGCTACGCGATCGATTCCAGCTCGCCCCAGACAGCCGGCGCCTTCACCGACGTCGCCTTCAGGCTCGTGCCCACGCTGGTATACGTGGCGCTGGCCGCATGGGGAATGGCACGGCTCGACGGCGCGATCACGATCGCCGTACTGTGCCTCCTGCCGGTGCCGGCGCTCGTCGCCTCCGTTGCGGCTCGCCAGCAGCGACGCCGCGAGCGGATGCAGCACGCGTTCTGGAAGCGGCTCTGGTCGGGCTACACCGAGCGACTGCACGGCATGGGGACCGTGCGCGCCTTCGCGCGCGAGCGCGACGAGGAGCGCCGGCTGATGCGCCGCATTCGCTGGGCATTCGCCAGCATCCAGCGCGGCGTGCACGTCGACGCACGCACGACGGTGGCCGCTGGCATCGCCGAGCTCGCGGCGCGGGTGGTGGTGCTGTGTCTGGGCGGATTCCTCGTCGTGCGCGGCGAGCTCACCGTCGGATCGCTGCTTGCCTTCCTCGGCTACGTGGGCGGCGTGTTCGCGCCGGTGCAGCAGATCGTCGATCTCTATCCGACCCTGCGCAAAGCACACGTCGCGCTGGTGTCCGTCTTCCACGTGCTCGACGCGGAAGAGGAGTCGCCGGACGTGCCC
>JALYXJ010000441.1 GCA_030947165.1 Gemmatimonadota bacterium | reverse complement strand
GCCGCGTCGTCATGTTGATGAACCGCAGCCGCTGTGCGATGCCGGCATGCACGGTCAATGGTGCGGGTGACGCGCGTCCGTTCACCAGGACCGATCGCAGTTCGTCCTCCCACGACTGCGGCGTGGTGATGAGGATGGTATGATCGGTGGCCGAGTCGAGCGCGCTGCCGGGCTCGAGGACGATGAGCGGGCCGGCGAGGCCGGCGAGCTGTTGCACCGTCTCGTCGACGTGAGTGTGATAGATGAACGTGCCGGCGCGCGGGGGGGTGAACCGCGCCACGAACGAGTCGTGCGGCGCGATGACGGGAGCCAGTCGCTGTGCCGCGCCGCTGAAGCCGGCAACGCCGTCGTAGTAGCTCTCCAGCTCGATGCCGTGCCAGTGCACGGTCGTCGGTTTGTCGAGCGCGTTCACCACCGTGATGCGCACCGGCTCGCCGCGCGTCACGACGATCGGTGGTCCGAGCCGCAGCCCGGAATCCGGTGGCGGCTCCGCACCATTCGTCTGGAGCGCGAAGGCATAGAACGGCTGCTCGGCGGTCTCGGTGCCGGCCGGCACGCGAATCAGCGGACCGGGAATTCGTGCCGGACGACCTGCTTCCGCGAAGGCGGGCACGATTGCACCCATCGCAGCTTCGCCATCGGGGTGCCAGTCACCCAGTCGAGCCTCGAGGCGCAGCGTCAGGACGCCGGCGTGCAGCGTGCCGGCGGATCGCCGGTTGTCGTTCACCACGATGCGAGGGGCGGGGCCGTTCGGGCCTGCCAGGATTGGGCGGGCGGCCTGTGCGTGACCGACCGTCGCGACGACGGTGATCATGCACAACGCCGCAGGATGCAGGCGAGTCACTGGCCGATCCTTCCGAGGAGACCACGGGACATGCGTCTCCCGAGCGACTGTGTCAAGAGCGCGGGTGGAGAGTGCAACTCTCTGCCTCACGTTGACGTCCGACTCGGCCGCGAATACGTTGGACGGGCGTCACAGGACGCATCCCGTCCGCGGAAAGGGCCGAGCCCACCTGCGCTGTGCGAATGGCCAACTTCCGATCTTCTTTCTGCCCGTCGTGCGGACGCGGGCGCTCGTGAAAGGAGATCGCATGACGAATCCCGCCTCGCCGCTGCCGGCGCGTCCGTCGCTCGAGCAGCTCCGCAAACAAGCCAAGCAATTGCTGCGGCAATACCGCACCGGCGATCGTGCCGCAGTGGCTCGCGTGCACGCTCAGCGCGTCCGCGCCGATCACCGCGTGGCGCTCGCGGATGCGCAGCTCGTCCTCGCCCGAGAGCTCGGCTTCGCGAGCTGGGCCCGACTGAAGCATCACGTCGAAGCCGTGCAGCGGCCGGCCGACTACGACGAGCCGGTGTGGGGCCGCGACACCTGGCCCTTTCTCGTGGCCGTCTATCAGGGCGATGAGACCGCGGTGCGCGAGATGCTCGTGCGCGACCCGTTGCTCGCCCGCGCGGAGTACGCGTACCTCCAGCCGCTGCACTACGCGGTGCGCGGCGGACGCGCTTCGATGGTTCGACTCCTGCTCGACGCCGGCGCCGATCCGCTGGCCGAAGGGTGGTCCGGACGCTTCGGAGCCGAAGCGCGCGACGACACGCCACTCGCCCGCGCGCGCGACCGCGAGCAGCAGGAGATCGTGGCCCTCCTCGAGACTGCGGCGGCGCATCCGCTTCCCGCGAAGCCGGAGCGGACAGCCGCGCTCACTCCGCAGCGCGCACTCGAAGACGAGATGATGAAGATCTGCCATCGGGGCGAGATCGCGGCGGCGGAGGAGATGATGCGCCGGCATCCCGGGATCGCGCAGGCCGGGTTGTACGAGGCCGTCCATCAGGATCATCCCGAGCTCGTACGGCTCCTCCTGGCGAATGGCGCCAGGGCGGCCACGCCGTGGCGATGGGCGTGCTGGTACACGCCGCTGATGCATTCACTGCGGTATCCCACGCCACGCTACGCCACAGCGCAGCTATTGCTCGACCACGGCGTCAGCCCGAACGAGACCAACGGCATGGGCATGACGGCGCTTCACATCCTGGCCGCGGAGGGAACGACCGCGGCCGCGACATGGCTGCTCGACCGCGGCGCCGACCTGCATACGCACGATCGCGAGTTCGAGTCGGCACCGCTGGCCTGGGCCGCACGCGCCGGCCGAGCCGATATGGTCGAGCTCCTGTTGTCGCGCGGCGCCGCACCGGTCCATCCCGACGACGAGCCCTGGGCCATGCCGATCGCCTGGGCCCGGCGCCGACACCACGAGCAGATCGTCGCGCAGCTCGCGGCGCAGGGCTGACGGGTCGCGTTCGGGCCCGACGAAACGAGCGCGCGTCGGCCCACTGGCGCGAGGGGGGCGATGTATGCAACATTGTGTGCAGAACCAACTCACCGGAGACTCCCCGTGGCCGCTCCCGCCGTCCGTCTCGCTCCCTCCGTCGCCGCCCCCACGCCGGCCCTCGCACCGACGGGCCGCTTCCGCCTCGAATCGGTGGATGTCGTCCGAGGGCTGATCATGATCATCATGGCCCTCGATCACACCCGGGACTACTTCACCTTTCCCGGTCAGGATCCGACGGACCTGAGCAAAGCCACCGCGGCGCTGTTCATGACGCGCTGGATCACGCACTTCTGCGCGCCGGTCTTCTTCCTCCTCACCGGCACCGGCGCCTATCTCTCGCTGCGCAAGAAATCGCCCAGCCAGCTGTCGCGATACCTGCTCACGCGCGGACTGTGGCTCCTCTTTCTCGAAGCCGTCGTGATGCGCTGCTTCGCCTACCAGTTCAACTTCGACTACCGCGTCACGCTCCTCATCGTGCTCTGGGCGCTCGGCTGGTCGATGATCGCCCTGTCGGTGCTCGTCCGCCTGCCGACGGCGGTTGTCGCCACGATCGGCGCGATCCTGATCGTCGGCCACAACCTGTTCGACGGCGTGAAATGGGCAAACCCGCTCTGGACCATCCTTCACGCCCCCGGCTTCCTGTTGAACACACCGGCGCATGTGGTGTTCGTGACGTATCCGCTCATTCCGTGGATCGGTGTCACGGGCGTGGGCTACGCGCTCGGCCAGAGCTACGACTGGGACGCCGAGCGGCGGCGGACCTTTCTGGTGCGATTGGGGCTGGCGCTGAGCGTGGCGTTCGTCGCCCTTCGCGCCATCAACGTGTACGGCGATCCGTCACGCTGGTCGGCTCAGAGCACGGCGCTGTTCACCGTGCTCTCCTTCCTCAACACCACCAAGTACCCACCGTCGCTGCTCTTCCTGCTCATGACGCTCGGCCCCGCGCTGTTGCTCCTCCGGGCGTTCGACGGCGGGACGCCGCGTGTGCTGCGACCTGCGCTGGTCATTGGAAAGGTGCCGCTGTTCTACTTCATGCTGCACTTCGCGCTCATCCACCTGTTCGCCGTGATCGTCTGCTACGTGCGGTACGGGACGGCGCACTGGATGTTCGAGTCGCCGGATCTGGCGAACTATCCCTTTATCACGCCGCCCGAATGGGGATATCCGTTGCCCATCGTCTACCTGGTGTGGGCCGCGGTCGTGCTGACGATGTATCCGCTCTGTCGCTGGTTCGCCGCGTTGAAGCAGCGGCGCCGTGACCCGTGGCTGAGTTACCTGTGACCGCTTCGCTCTTGCACCGAGCTTCCAAGAGGTCAATTTTTTCAGGTGCGGCGCCGGACAGCCCGCCCGACGCGGCTCTCCCTTCATCAGCGATCCGGGAGCCTACTGTCATGACATACCTTTCCCGACCCAGCACGCTCGCCCGCTGTGCGCTCATCGGCCTCGTGGCTGGCTGCAGCTCCAGCACCGCCAACAACGGACCGGCCCCCGCGCCGATGGTGACATCGGAAGACATCGCACGAAACCCCGGCGAGTCGATCGAGAGGACGATCCAGGCCAAGTCATCCGGTGTCCTGATCACCCGCTGCCCCGATGGCAGCATCGCGCTCCAGATCCGCGGCACCTCCTCGTGGGACGCGAGCAGCAGGCCATTGTACGTGATCGACGGCTCGCCGATGGAGCCTGGGGCCGGCGGCGTGCTGTCCGGCGTCAATCCGTACGACATCGAGTCGATCCGGGTGCTGAAGGACCCGGCCGACATTGCCGTCTACGGGATGCGCGGCGCCAACGGGGTCATCCTGGTGACGACGAAGCGGCCCGGCAAGCGCTAGTGACTCAGCGACCGTCCGCGACGAACGATCGTCCACGGGCATCGAGTGCGGCCGTGCTCGTGCCTGTGGACGATGACATGACACGCACCGCCGCGGAAGCGCTGATTCGCGAGTACCTGCAGTTCATCGCCGACACGGCGCGCGAGAGCTACCACCTCACCTTCGACATCGAGGCGATGATCGCCTCCGATATTGGAGATGCCCGGAAGTTCTATCCGCCCGCGGGCCGCTTCTACGTGGTGCGCCATGGCAACCGGTCGTCAGTGTCGGCTGCCTGAAGCGGCTGACGCCGGCCGTCCCCGAGATTCAACGCATGTACGTGCAGCCGACTGCCCGTGGCGTTGGCGCCGGCCGGCTCCTTGTCGACCATCGACTCTCCGACGCGAGGGCGATGCGGTTCAGGACGGTCCGTCTCGAGAGCCTGCGTGCGCTCTCGGCGGCCCACACCCTCTACCGATCGGTGGGGTTCCGCGAGATCGAGCCGTACGCCGAGAACAGCATGCGGGACTATCAGTCGTCGGAGGCGATGGACGTTTATCGCTCGAGTGCCATCCTCATGGAATTGGCGCTCGAGTCTTCGCGCTGACCGCGCGCGTGCGGGTCTACCGTACTGTTGCGGCCGTGCAACACAATTGCGTGACGATACCTTCGCACGCGACTGCTTCATCACTCAAGCAAAACTCAGTGTTGCGTGGCCGTCGGGTCGCGGCTATGGTCATGCGCCGTTCTCGCAGCTCAGCCACGCCGACGTGGCACCCACTCCTCAGGAGGCTGCCTGGTCCCGCTGTTTCCACTCAGTGGCGGGGAAGTAAAGATCGATTAGTGCGCTCGCAGAAACCCCAGTGGGTGCGCCTCGTATCGCGCACCCATTGGCTGCTCGTCGCCTGACGCGACCGGTCAGGCCTTTCCGCCGGAGGGTGCATGACGCCAAGCGTGGCTCGCTCAGCTCTTCTCCTCGCCGTGCCGCTCCTGCTCGCCGGCTGCCGGGATTCCACGAAGCCGATTCCCGTGGCGTCCGTCACGATCGAGCCCGGCACCGCGACGCTGACGGTCGGCTCGAGCCTTCAGCTTCTGGCGTTTGTGCACGACGCCGACAACAACGTCCTGTCGGACCGCGCGATCACGTGGAAGTCACTCAACCCAGCGGCGGCGACGGTGAGCGCCATCGGAGTCGTGAACGCGATCGCATCGGGTGCCGCCGTGATCACGGCCACGAGTGAAGGCGTGACGGCGACCGCCACGATCACCTCGCGGGCAGCGGTAGCGTCGGTGCTCGTCTCCGCGCCGAACACCACCCTTGTAGTGGGC
>JALYXJ010000425.1 GCA_030947165.1 Gemmatimonadota bacterium | reverse complement strand
GGCACGGGTAGAATCGTACCGGTTGGGTCCGCCAGGCGAAGTGATGGGAATCACGTTGCCCAATCGCCAGCGGCGGCCTTCAGCGGTAGCCGGCCGCCTGCATCTCGAACAGCTCGGAATAGAGCCCCCGGCGTTCCACCAGGGCCTTGTGCGTGCCTTCCTCCACCACGTGCCCCTCGTTGAGAACCACGATCCGATCCGCCATGCGCACGGTGGAGAACCGATGCGAGATCACGACGGCCATCCGTCCCGCCATGAGCTGATTGAACCGCACGAACACCTCGTATTCCGCTCGGGCGTCGAGCGCCGCGGTCGGCTCGTCGAGGATCAGAAGTTGGGCCGAGCGCATGTAGGCGCGCGCGAGGGCGATCTTCTGCCATTCGCCCCCGGACAGGTCCACCCCGTCCTCGAACCGGCGGCCCAGCATCTGTCGGTACCCCAGTGAGAAGCGAGGCAGAAGGCTCGAGGCGAGCGACCGCTCGGCGGCCTCCACGAGCGCTTCCGGCGGCCCCTGCGTCGAATCGAAGGTCAGATCCCGGGCCTGGTCGAGATAGGCCGTGACCCCCTCTATCTCGCCGACGCCGACGTTCTCGTCGAAGCGCATATCGTATCGCACGAAGTCCTGGAAGATCACCCCGATCGCCTGACGCAGCGACGCGAGGTCGTAGTCGCGCAGATCGACCCCATCGAGGAGGATGCGTCCCTCGGTCGGCTCGTACAGGCGGGCCAGCAGCTTTGTGATCGTCGTCTTGCCCGCCCCATTTTCACCCACGAGCGCGATGCGCTCTCCCGGCGTGATGGAGAGGTTCACCTGCCGGATCGCCCAACGGTCGCTGCCGGGATACTTGAAGCCGACGCTCTGGAACACGAAGCCGGTGCGGATCGGATCGGGGACGCGCGCCGCGCCCGGCCGCGAGCGGATCGTCGGCGTCATCTCGAAGAACACGAACAGGTCGCGGAGATAGAGGCTCTGCTCGTAGATGTCGCTGGCCGAGAGCAGCAACCGCTGGATGAGGTCGCGGCTCCGCGCGAACGCGGCGGCGAGAAAGGTGAGCGTGCCGAGCGAGATCGCGCCGGCCACGGCGCGCAGCAGGATCGTGACGTACGCGCCGTAATAGCCGAGCGTGCCGAAGACGGAGAGGAGCGCGCTCACCACGCCCTTGCGAACGCTCAGCCGCTTGTTCTCGTCGTAGTACCGCTGCGAGAGCGCGGCGTACCGGTCGCTCAGCCAGCCGGCGAGCCCGAACATCTGCACTTCCTTCGCCGTCTTGTCGCTGGCGCCAACGAATCGCAGGTAGTCGAGCTCGCGCCGCTCGGGAGTCCAGCGAAAGAGCAGCGAGTAGCTGAGCGACGCGAAGTGCGTCTCCCCGAGAAAGCTCGGGATGATGGCCACCGCGAGGAGCAGCAGGAGCCACGGGTTGTATACCACCAGTGCCGCGCCGAGGGAGAGCAGGGTGATTGAGTCCTGGGACATCGAGAGCAGCAGGGCGATCAGGCCGATCCGTCCCGTGGTCTGGCGACGTGCGCGCTCCAAGTGGTCGTAGAACTGCGGATCCTCGAACTGTGCCAGGTCGAGCGTGGCGGCGTGCCGCATGAGCCGCACGCTGATGTGATTGGAGAACAGATCGCCGAGCAGCGACTCGACGAGCGAGGATGAGCGGGCCAGCACCTCGCCGAGCACGACGATCGCGAGCTCGAGCGCGACCACCTCCCACAGCGGTCCGAGCGACGCGCCCGGCGTGCGGGCCAGCATCACGACCTGATCGATGATCAGCTTGGCCACCCACAACGCTGCCACGGGCACGAAGGCGCGGAGCAGCCGGAGCACGATCATCGCGAGCGTGTAGCCGCGATTGGTCTCCCAGACCAGGCGAAGGAGCGCCGGCAGGTATCGCATCGCCTCGAGCCGCTCACGCCAGCTGCGCGGCCGCTTGTCATCGCCAAGCGGCCGCTTGATGCGTGCCATCTGAATCGAGTGCCGGATGCTCATACGGGCAAGTTAATCCCCGCACGGAGGAATCGTGCCCCGCGCATTGCTGGGCCACAGCCCGCGCCGCAGCTTTCGCGGCCATGCCACTCGCCCGCTCGCTCACCACGCTGTCGCTCGTCTTCATCCTGTTCTTCTGCACCTCGGGCGGCGCCTTCACCACCGAGGCGCTCGTCCGCGACGTCGGTCCTGGGCTCGCCCTGCTCACGCTCGTGGCGGTGCCGATCGTATACTCGCTGCCCGAGACGCTCATCGTGGGCGAGCTCGCGAGCATGCTCCCGGAGGAAGGCGGCTACTACCGATGGGTGCAGCGCGCGTTCGGACCTTTCTGGGCATTCCAGAACGGCTGGCTCACGTGGATGTACTCGCTCGTGGACATGGCGATCTACCCGAAGCTGTTCGTGACCTATCTCGCGTGGTTCGTCCCCGGCCTGGGGCCAAACGTGGTGTGGGGAGTCGGGCTGGTGGTGATCTGGGGCGCCACGGCGCTGAACCTGATGGGCGCAGCGCGCGTGGGCCGGAGTTCCGTGCTCGCGGGCAGCTTCATTATTGGCGGATTCCTGGTCCTGTCGGTGGTGGCGCTGAGCCACGCCGCGCACGTGCCGTGGCGGCCGTTCGTGGCGCCCGGGCGGGACGGCGCCGGCGGCCTCGCGGTCGGCCTCTCGATCGCGCTCTGGAACTACATTGGCTGGGACAATGCGTCCACGGTGCAGGGCGAGGTGCGCGACGCATCGCGGTCGTATCCACGGGCGCTGTCGTACGCCCTCCCGCTCGTGGCGGCGGGCTATCTCATCCCGCTGCTCACGACGCTCGCGGCCACCGACTGGACGACGTGGTCGGAGGGAAGCTGGCCATCCATCGCGCTGGCCTCTGGCGGTTCCCTCGGGCCGATGCTCGCCACCTGGATCGCGCTGGCGGGGATGGTGAGCGCCCTCGCGCTGTTCAACGCCCTGCTGCTGTCGTATTCGCGCGTCCCGTTCGTGATGGCCGCCGACAGACTGCTGCCGGCCGCCCTCGGCCGCACCGATACACGCGGCACGCCGCGCAACGCCGTATTGTTCGCGGCCGTGTGCTACTCCCTCTTCATGCTGCTCCCGTTCAGCGGATTGGTCGTCGCGGATGTGCTGTTGTATTCACTTGCGCTCATGCTGGAGCTCGGCGCCTTGATCAAGTTGCGCCGCGCCGAGCCGACCCTGCGCGGCGCATTCCGCATCCCCCTCGGCACTGTCGGCGTCGCGGTGCTCGCGTCACTTCCGCTTGTGGTGCTGCTGCTCGTCATGGGTCTGAGCTTCGCGGACGGCGAGTACGGGGTGCCGGCGCTCGCCGGAGCCGGGCTGGCGATCGCGGCGGGGCCGCTGTGCTACTTCACGGCGCGCCGATTCGGGCGGCCGGCGCCGGCAAACGCCGATTGACAGTCAGGACGAGCGCGGACGAGAACGCGGACCGCGATGTCTGCGGCGGACCGCGGCTGACCGGCGAACTGCAAATGGAACGCGGACTACCGACGAACTGTAAGTGGAACGCGGATCACGCGGA